>JABXGS010000128.1 GCA_016550425.1 archaeon | reverse complement strand
TGTTTGTAGGGTCCACTGGTTACCATAGCATGGTCATCTTTGATTTCTAAGGTTCCAGAGACTTGTCGTCCTAAATGTATCCCAACCCAAGTTATTCCCAAAACCATCACGATACAGATCACAATACCTGTCAATTGCAGCCAGAATTGATAGGCAAAAGCAAGTTGAGTAATCGGAGGGATGAGAAATGGAAACAGACTCCAGATAACGATGAATACAATCATGGCATAAACCAAGACGATACGTGATAGAACCAACCATTTACTCTCATATTGGACTTGGTCTGCCCAACGTTCCTGGCGTGTGCGTTTTTGTCCTAGGGGTTGTGCTTTGCGACCATAATAGCCACGAATTCCCATAAAGATAAGGAAGAGGATGAGCATAGCGATGTGAAAGAAAAGATCCTCATACAAAGGAACAACAACCTTCAGCTTATGGAGCTTCTCTTAAAACGGGCTTATAAGGAGTTATACATGCGTGGTCAACTCCTCGCCGACTAGCGGAACCGATGAATAGAGAAAATCACTTAAAGCCGTCGACACCAAAGCTCAGGTGCAACTGAGATTCAGGAAGGAGCCTAATGAAACGTAATCCGATTCATGCCTACCGTGGCACAAAACTGCATTGTAAGAATTGGCAAATCGAAGCCATTCTTCGAATGCTCCAAAATAATTTGGATCCGGATGTTGCCAAAGATTGGGAGAATCTAATTGTGTATGGAGGAACTGGGCAGGCGGCTAGGACTTGGGAATGTTTTGATAAGATTGTGGAAACGTTGCATGAGCTTGAGCCTGATGAAACAATGCTCGTCCAGTCAGGGAAACCAGTCGCCGTCTTTAAAACCCACACAGATGCCCCCCGTGTCCTAATTGCTAATTCATTGATTGTTCCGTTTTGGGCGACGGAAGAAAATTTCCATGCATTGTATAAGAAAGGATTGACGATGTTCGGGCAAATGACGGCTGGGTCGTGGATTTACATTGCTACCCAGGGAATTCTGCAGGGAACCTTCGAAACCTTTGCGGCTGTTGCGGATCGCCATTTCGGTGGTTCCTTGAAAGGAACCTTAACCTTGACAGGTGGAGTAGGAGCTATGGGTGGTGCCCAACCGTTGGCGGTCACATTTAATGAGGGCGTGGTTATCGCAGTTGATGTCGATGAAGCTGCCATTGACAAACGGATACGAGCAGGCTATTGTGAACTGAAAACCGAAAGCCTTGATGAAGCCCTAGCCCTTGCTGATGAGGCCCTCGGAAAGAAGATGCCGCGGTCTATCGGTTTGGTAGGTAATACAGCTGAAACCCACCCGGAAATCGTAAAACGGGGCGTCAAAGTGGATGTAGTCACCGACCAAACGTCAGCCCATGATCCATTAACGGGATACTATCCTGCTGGGATGAGTAAAGAAGAAGCAGATCGTCTACGTGAAACGGATCCTGCAGATTATATTCGTTACTCTAAGGAGTCGATGCTTCATCACGTGAACGCCATTCTTCAGCTACAAGATCGTGGTTCAGTTGCCTTTGATTATGGCAATAATCTTCGACAACATACGAGAACGATTGCGTGGGACGAAAAGAAAAAGCGGTGGAAGTATCCGGGATTTGTAGAAGCCTATGTCCGCCCGCTATTCTGTGAAGGGCGTGGTCCTTTCAGATGGGTAGCCCTATCAGGTGAGCCTGAGGACATTTACCGCACAGATGATTTGGTCCTTGAACTTTTTCCAGACAATTACATCTTGAAACGATGGATTAAACTAGCTCACGAAAAGGTTCAATTCGAAGGGCTGCCTGCGCGAGTCTGTTGGCTCGGATACGGAGAACGGGCTAAGTTTGGTAAAGCCCTCAATGATTTGGTGGCGAAAGGAGAACTCAAAGCACCAATCGTTATTGGTCGCGACCATCTTGACGCTGGTTCTGTTGCCTCGCCGAACCGTGAAACGGAAGGCATGCGCGATGGAAGCGATGCTATAGCAGATTGGCCTGTACTCAATGTGCTCATTAATGCGGTCGCTGGTGCGACTTGGGTATCATTACATCAAGGGGGTGGCGTGGGCATCCCGTATGCCATTTCAGCGGGTCAAGTCTCCGTGGCAGATGGCACACCTGAAGCCGAAAAACGACTTTTACGAGTTCTCACAACTGATCCTGGTTTAGGTGTGGCTCGGCATGTAGATGCGGGATATCCTGAATCGATAAAGTTCGCTAAACACCACGGGATCAAAATCCCCTTTCTAAATAAATGAAGATAGGTGACTGATAGTGAAACAAATCGTGGAATGCGTTCCTAATTTTAGTGTGGGTGATAATCCAGAAGCCATCAAGGCTATCGTAGAAGCCATTAAGCAAACAAAGGGAGTTCATCTCCTTGATTTCGAACATGACACTGCTTACAATCGCTTGGTTGTCACATACTTTGGTGAACCCCAAGCCTGCAAAGCAGCCATGCTGAGCGCCGGAAAAGTTGCTGTCCAACGACTCGACATGCGAAAACACACTGGACAACACCCACGGATTGGAGTGTTGGATGTGGCACCTTTTGTTCCTCTGAAAAACATCACTATTAAGGAGTGTATTCAGTTATCGAAGGAATTTGCTCAAACTTTTGCGGAAAAGAATCAGGTACCAGTTTATTTGTACGGTGAGGCAGCTGAGACTCCTGAGAAAGGAGATGTCGATTGGATTCGAAAAGGGGAGTGGGAGGAATTAGAAAGGAACATGCAAGATCCCGAACGCCGACCAGCCTTTGGTCCCAATAAGCCACATCCGAGCGCAGGTGCTACCATGACAGGGGCCCGAGAGGTAATGGTAGGTCTGAATATCAACTTAGGAACCACTGACCTAGGCATTGCGAAGGCAGTAGCAAAGGCGATTCACAAGAAGAAAGGAGGCCTTGTCCGTATCAAGGCAATGGGTTGTCTTTGGGAAGATCGCGGAATCACTCAGATAGGTATTACTAATACTGACTTTCGAAAGTCCCCGCTCTATCGACAATTCGAGTTGGTGAAAATCGAAGCTGCTAGATATGGTGTCCCCGTGGTGGGAGCCGAATTTTGCGGGCTGGTGCCCATTCAAGCTCTTGTGGATGTGGCCAACTACTATCTTCGCCTTGAAGGATTTCATATGGAGGACTTGCTTGAAGTGGCTATTGATCGGAAACTTGCTGAAGTCGACCCCAAGCACACAAGTATTCTATCTTCTGAATAATCCTGAAGCTGTGAATTTATTAGGTGCAATCGCCTTCAGTGATAGTAATGGAACGCTTAGATCTTGATATGGTCATTTTGAATGCCTCGGAATTGATAACAGTACGGGGAGCTAGCCATGCCCCGAAACTCAGAGAAGAGCTCAATGAGTTAGGCATCATTGAAAACGGGGGCGTGGCGATTCGGGGCAACCAAATCGTTGCGGTAGATACTACGAAGAATATCAAGCGCTTGGTAAAGCCGGGAAGTCATCCACAAGTGATTGATGCCAACAAACAGACGGTGATGCCAGGACTTATTGACCCGCACGCGCATCTAGTGTTCGCTGGGAGTCGTGAACGTGAATTTGTCCAAAAGATTCAAGGCGCTAACTATATGGAAATACTCGAAGCGGGCGGTGGCATCAACGTTACCGTGAACGCCACCCGAAAAGCCAGCAAAAACACATTGGTACGCTTGGGACGACTGACTTTGAATCGAATGTTGGAATATGGTACCACCACTGTTGAAGGAAAATCAGGTTATGGTCTTGATCCCAAGCACGAGTATAAACAACTCTATGCGATGCGTGATTTGAATCTCATTCATCCAATAGATATTGTTCCCACGTTTATGGGAGCCCATGTAGTGCCTACCAAGTTTAAAGATAAGCCTGAAAGCTATGTGAAGTTAATTGTTGAGAAGATGATTCCTCACGTAGGAAAAAGGGGAATCGCAGAATTTTGTGACGTCTTCACCGAAAAAGGGGTATTTGATATTGACCAATCCCGTCGAATTCTCCAAGCTGGCAAGGAATATGGCCTTATACCGAAAATCCATGCGGATGAAATGACGTCCTTAGGTGGTGCTGAGTTAGCCGCGGAGGTTGGCGCAATTTCCGCAGATCATCTATTACAAGTCTCTAAAAAGGGTATTAGGGCATTGGCAAAGAGGCAGGTGGTAGCGGTTCTCCTTCCTGCGACGGCTTTCGTTTTAATGGAGAACCAGTATGCGCCTGCTCGTGATTTAATGAAGGCAGGGGTTCCGGTTGCATTAGCTACTGATTTCAATCCTAACTGTATGACCGAGTCGATGCAATTGGTCATGACCCTTGCATGTGTAAACATGCGTATGACACCCGCAGAAGCCATCTGCGCTGCCACAATAAATGCCGCTCACGCCGTTAAACGATCACATCTAGTTGGAAGTCTAGAGCCGAACAAGCAAGCGGATATCCTTATCATGGATGTTCCCAACCACGCCCATATCCCCTATCATTTCGGGGTAAACCTCGTCGATAAGGTCATAAAAGGCGGAAAAGTAGTCTATTCCGCACATTAGCGGAGTTACGTTTTTTATCGGTTTTTATTAATTAAATAGACAAAAATAATAATATTCACATCAAAATTAGCTATTTTCCATCACTAGAAGAAGCCAGCAGGCTTTATTTGAAGATATATACTATGGTGCCCAGAGGTACTGGCATATTTTTTCTAGGCCGTTAATGCCCCAGCGGGATATCAGTGGAGGTAAGCTGCCTCGAGTGGAGTACGGAGGAGGCTAGCAGTCACCATAATCTCCACATTAAAATAAAAACCAGTGGCTATGGAAGAAATGAATGAACTCAAATGATAAGAAACTAATACTCCTAATCTCCGCTTTTATCGCTGCATTCGCCATATTCGCAATTACAACAAGCATACAGCCAGTTGAAGGATGTTATCAGTCTCCACCCGCAAGATCATTAACTAAATACTTCCGATACGATTATCTCAACGAAGAAATCCTAGATGGCTTCCTTGAATGCCCGCTAGCATACAACATTGTTGGTCTACCGGTTAACGTTACTTGGTGGTCCTACGGTAAAACTCACAGCTACTTCCTTGGAACCTTCTACACCGATCACAATGGTGCGATCGTTTTAGAAGATATCCCGAGAGGTATCTACCAAATTGACTATTATTGGAACGGCGCACTCGAAACAGAAGAATTGGCTGTTCGATGCTGTATGCGAGACTGGACCTACTTCAACTTTTTAGATGCGAAAGGTGGAGATTGTAATAATTTTCCTGAGATGGGGACACGGATTTTTACCACGGATCCCCTTCTCAATTACTTCCCTCTGACCTGAGGATTTCGTAGTAACATCGTTGACAGGATGCCTATTTTTTATGAAACAGTAAGTGTGCGAGATTTAGAGCCGGTCACGAACGCTCCACGTTCTCCATGCGCTGAAATATCGTATTGTAGTCTTATGGCTGAGTCTTTCGAGAAGACTAGATGGGGACGGAATAGGGCTTGGAAACTAATCTCCAATTCCTGTTTTGGATTGATACTTTTTTCGATTGATTTTTGATAAGTGGGTTTTATGTATCGTACAGGAGTTTTTCTCATCACTTGTCGCGTAGTTGTTGGAAAAACAAAAGATTGCGATAACGAGCGAACCAGAATTCTCAATAGGAGAGTTGATTCCGTGTTATTCTTAATTTGAAATTTGAGTTTTCCGCGTTGTAATCTCTTCGATGTGCTTCTGAATGTTCTGGGAATCTCAATCCGCCATTGGATAAAATCGTCTGGTGTTCGATTCCATTGATCAACCAACTTTTCGCACTCTCGAAGAACAATATCGTTCTATTCATTAAATTCCTTGGCAGAGTGATTAGACTTCAAAAGCTTCCAATTGCTCTTGTACTTGGGCAACGATTTGCCCTGTTCGTAGGATTTGCCAAAGTTGGTCTATGGCTTTGTGTAGTAAAAAGTCCTGGGTTAACCGGTCAACAGGTTTTGCTTCATGTTTTAAGTGTCTGGGTAGGTTCTTATGAATCACATCATACGCGATTTGGCAGCCTTTTCCTAGCGCTAGGGTCTTGTTTAATCGTCGAATGTCTATTCCCTGAATTGCGCAAAGATATTCAATCGCAATGATATGTTCTACGTTGTTTAGGATTTCTTGGGCATGGCGTGCAGCGATTGTTCCCATACTCACATGATCTTCCTGATTAGCCGCTGTGGGTATCGATTGGATACTGGCAGGGGTTGCCAAGGTTTTACACTCCGCTGTTAGTGCCGCAGCCGTCAGTTGGGCGAGTCCAAGTCCAAAATATACCCCTTGATCTTCGAGTTTAGGATGAATCAGTAGCAAGGGGAGACCGTTGTTCAGTTTATCATCGATTAGGCGAGCGATGCGGCGTTCGGCAATGCTTCCAAGGCTTGTTAAGGCGATTCCGAGTAAATCCATGACAACCGCGATAGGTTGACCATGAAAGTTTCCACCTGAAAGGAAAATATTTGAGCTGGGGAATATTAGTGGATTATCGGTAGCAGAATTTATCTCAATTGTCACAATTTTTTCAGCATATTGTATCGCATCACGAGCGGCCCCAAAGACTTGGGGTGTACAGCGGATGGAGTAAGCATCTTGTACGCGTCGCGTTTTATGAGCGGCATCGATGGCCGCTTCAAACGTTTCAGGAGAAATCTTTAGTTGTTCAAGATGTTTTCGAATCTGATTACGTTTGCGTTGTAGATGGCTAACAGAATCTGGGGGTTCAATTGGAATTTGGTTATCAATGGCGATTACTGTATGGATTGCTTGCTGTAGAATTGATTTCAGTGCTTCATGCTCTTCCTCTGAATCAACACCAAACGATTCATGGAATTTTTTCATGGCAATCTGAGCTTGCTTAGCCCGTTCAGCTGAGGTTTGGACTTGAGAGCTTTCCGATAGGACTGCAAAGAGATTTCGTGCAGATTGCAATTGCCCTGGATGTGGGCGAACTTGATGGATACGCGAGTCAAAGGCATCGAGGACAGCCTCCAAAGCTTCCATCGAGAGCGCAGCGGCGATTTCTGCTGATGCTACAAGTGTTTGTGCATCAGCTGTGGTGAGAGCCGCAATGGCGGTCATGATTTGTGTGCCATTAATGAGGGCTATCCCTTCTTTGGGTCCAAGTTCAATCGGTTTGAGTCCTGCTTGTTTGAGAGCTTGAGCGCCGGTGAGAATTGTACCCTTATACTCAGCTTCCCCTTCCCCAATTAACACAAGCACCATATGAGCTAGTGGTGCAAGATCACCGCTCGCGCCTACGGAGCCTTTTTCGGGAATGATTGGGTGGACTTCGTGATTTAGAAGGTCAATGAGGAGTTGCAGTGTTGAAATACGGATTCCAGAGTTGCCCTTCGCGAGCGTATTTGCTCGAAGGAGCATCGCAGCACGGACTACTTCTTTGGGTAAGGGGTTTCCAACACCAGCGGCGTGACTGATGATTAGGTTTCTTTGTAAGGTCAGAGCTTTATGTTCAGAGATTATAACTTCGCTAAACGGTCCAAACCCAGTAGTGACTCCATAGATGATTTCTCCTGAATCAATCAGTTTGTTAATGAAATTTGTCGCGTTTTGGACCTTCTTTTTAGCTTTGGGAGATAATTTCACTTTGGTTCCATTTCGGGCAACAGATACGATATCATCAATTGTGAGGGTTTCACCATCAATTACTACTTGAGGTTCACTCATTGGTTTCACCAGCGCGAATCCTCTTTGCCTATCACTTCAAGGCTAAAAAAAGATTCATTTGTGCAGCGTAATGCCATTTCCTTTATATGAGTGCATGCTTGAATTAATGGAGCTCAAAAAGCTAATTCTTTTGATAGAGAGTGATAGCGATTTGGCTTATCCCGCCCCACTTAGTTTCTTTCCCCGTTGGATAATATGTTTCGATTTTTATTGAGTCGTCACTTAGAATGAGTTCGAGTTCCTCAAGCATCCGCAGTTGTTCAGCAACATCCACTGCGCGATAAATGAGTTTCCCACGTGCCCGAATGGTAACGGAGCCTTTCCGTTTAATTTGATGCTGGCATGCTCGCACATATTCTACCGTTCTCTTTTTTCCAACATAGACAATATCTTCAATCCAGTCTTTTTCAGCCGTAGGAACAGATTCATGGGAGGGAGCAAGTTGAGTAGTGAATTGTGGTGCTTCTTTGGTAGTTCGTGTGATGGTTGAAAATCCTAAGAGGGGGGGAGTAGGAGTTTCTGTGTCTGAGAATGGAGCCATCTCTTCTGCTTGTTGATCGAGAATTGGAAAAGTTGATGGAGGAGCTTTCGCTTGGTATGAGTCTAGCTTGGCAATCTCTTCTTCCAGCATCTTCATGGTAAACCGTTGTTTCGGTTTCCAACTTACTGTTCGGTTAAGTAGGTCATTGATGAGTTTTGGATTTTTTGTATAAATACCCGCCTCGTCTTTTGAAAACAAACTGTCCGTTGTGAGATTTTGCGAGGAGATAAGTGCAGCTTCACCGTCAACGATAATACAATTGGCATGCAGATTGGGACAGGCATGAATCACCACGCGATCATATAAGAACATTTCAATGGCTTCTGGATCCGCTTGGCCTTTCAGCCAATGTTGCCAACTTACGGAGGTAATCACTTTAACTTGAATGTCTCGCGGGATTGTCTTTAGAATGTATTCAGCAACAGCCATCGAAATAGTGGGAGATACCAGAATGATGGATTCCTTCGCTGAGGCAAGAAGATCCTCCAATAAATTGTTCAACCCATTTAAAGTATTTACAAAAACAGTCTTCGTTTTTTGCGGTAATTCAGATGAAAGAGAATATATCTGGTTAGCTGTCGGATATTCAGCTGAACCTTCATAGAATGCGGCGATATATTGTTGCACTTCCTTTACAAGAGAAGGATCAGAGGCTATGAGACCTAATTCGTGAGCGTTTCGGGATTCCTTGGACGAAATATCTGCTGAACCTACAGACACCCTTTCTTCCGTTGCAATTATTTTGAAATGGATACGTGGCCTGTGGATAACTTCGACAGCCCGATTCAACGGTTGGCTCATTTGTTGAAGAAGGTCGGAATTGGTTTTATTAGCAACAATTGTTCGCAGAATTATTGAGTTATCCGTTGTATCAAGCAGTGTCCGAAATTTCGACTCTGTGAGGCGAGGAAATCCTAACCAAACGAATATTTCAGCAGACTGGATTAAGTATGAATATTCCGATTCATAATTTGGGTCGCCCAAGTAAAGAGGGTCTTTGATGTGTTTCTCATCAGCGACTGAAAGTAAATCTATGATAATGGGAAAGATTTTCGTCTGAATCTTGTGATGAAACTCCCATATGAACATCAAGATTACTGAGCCTATGATAAGAATAATGGCTAACGCAGGAAACATTTCCGAACCTAGCTCGCCCATTTGCTGGAAATTCGTCCACCCTTAGGCGATATCTTCTTATTTTATCTTTTGGCAGTAAATGCAGATTGTTGTATGTTTAATAGATTGTTATAAATTTCGAAGGGAAGTCTAGTCAAATCCTGCGAAAAGCCACTTCTTTATGATTTTCTTATTGAATATTTATGACTCCTGTCGAAGATAGGAATGAGAGGACCAACTAAGGAGAATAAGTACAAGGCATATTGTATAGGGTGCTACGAGTATTGAGCTCAAGATCATAAGGACAACACCCCCAGGAAGAAATCCCAGTTGAAAAATAAGTACGGGAATAATTGCTACCCACGAAATGACAGGGAAGGTGATCATAAGAGCGACTGGTGTTTCGTTCTTAGCGCGTGACGAGTAGGGATAACGACTTCCCAATCCCACACCAATAGCTGTAGCGATTAATACTGCATGGGGTAGTATTGCGAACGCTATTGCTAGCAAGTAGGGGTTTCCGAGAAGAGTGGCAAAATAAATTGCGAAGGGAATTGCCAGACAGATGGGTGTGACGAGAAATTCAGAGTACTTGATAAAAGTGAGTTTTAACGGTGCGACTGGTGACAGACGAACAAGATAGATACTGCCATACTCTCCCTGAAAAGGATCAGCTGAAGATATTGCAAGCAGGGGTATTATTACAACAAGTAGGACAGCATACAATGTTTCAATAGCTGGTACCAAATCGAATGGAATCGGAAGCGGAGAATCTAACAAGGGAAATATCAGAATAAATATGAATGCAAACACAAAATTCGAGATCAATCCGATTAGATAGAAGATTTTTCCGGGTTTGCGTATTCCCGTCACAAAATCTTTCTTAAACAGGGCTCGAAGGGGAGTTGTTGTAGCAGAGAAGATGATTGGGAGCTGACTTAGCGCCCCAAGTGTTATTCCTCTTTGTCGGGTGACTGCAGCAAGTTCCTCGTAGAGATCAATGGTTATCTTACTTGTAAGCCAGCGAGTGAGACTCAAGATAACCAAATAGGCAACAACTAACCCAAAGAGTACCCAAGGAAGTGCAGGAAAATAGAGATAGGTAAAACTTCCCTCTGATCCTAATGAGGCCCCACTGAATATTATGGCTACAAGCATGTATGCAAGATTGTACAAAGGTGAGGGAAGAAGACCTCCATTGACCAACCACATGGGACTCAACACCAAGAGAACCCCGATTATCAATCCAAAATAGAAGAAGACACGAAAGAGAAGTTGCTTGGGGCGTGGTTGTGACATTAATTTGCGTATGGCATAAAGCCCTTGAGTAGCAATCGATCCAATTTCAGCAAGGAGAAAGGCAATAATTACAAAGAGGGCAAACATTTCCAGAGTTAATCCGAAATTAACTCCAAAGTACCATAAGATTGGTTGAAAGGCAACAATGATGTACAAAAAGATCAAGAGCCGTCGTGAGATAGAACGAATGTATTTTGCTGAGTAGAAGACGTGGGCTTGAATGGGTGCCGGAAGTAAGTAATCAGCATCAGCTTGTTCAGATTGAGAACTTAGTGGAACACCCATAACAGCTTTGACAATTTGTTGGGCAATGATTAGAGAGAGTACTGCATAAACGATCCAAATCGTATTGCTGCCAATGAGGCCACTATCGATTGTAAGCCAATAGAGAGCGCCTCGTAATGGAACAGGGAATACAAAGATGAGCGACCAGAGGAACCATATCACAAGAATAACGATCGCCATGGAGAGAATCTGTAACGTGATGAAGGTAGGTTGGCGAATGGATTTCCGAAGATAGTTCCAGGCTCGTCTGAGCTCCCACCGTGCCACGGTGACCGTACTAACCGCGTCCAGTGTTCCTACCTCCCCGTAATGTCCGGATATAATAGTCCTCTAAAGCAGTTCCACCTCCAACTTGGCGACGTAACTCTTCTACAGTTCCGGAAGCAACCTTCACACCTTTTGAGATAATGGTAAATTCATCACTTACTTCTTCAGCGACACTTAGATTATGAGTAGAGAGTAAAATGGTACTTCCGTTTTGAGCTAGTTCTCGGATTATCTTCTTGAGTACGTACCCGCCTTCCGGATCTAGTCCATATAGGGGTTCATCCATTAACATGACCCGAGGATTACGGATTAGTAACCCACACAATATTGCCCGTTGAAGCATTCCACGAGAGAGTTCTCCAAGATATTTGTTTAAGAACCCATGGATTTCAAAGCGGTTGATATATTCTAATCGGCGACGGTTGAATTCTGGTTCTGGAATCTGGTATAAACTTCCGATAAAGGAGAGGAATTCGTGCACTCTGAGGGTCTCATAGGCTGTGGGAGCATCTGGAAGAAACCCAAGATTCGTTTTTGCCTGCCAGGATTCTCTTAGCATATCGTAGCCCATTACGAAAATGCCTCCTTGGTTTGGACGACTGAGCCCTCCAATAAGACGAAGGGTAGTGGTTTTCCCAGCCCCGTTCGGACCAACAAGCGCGTGGACAATTCCTTGTCGTACTTGGAGATTAAAGCGATTAACCGCCAAAACCCCAGGCGGGAAAATCTTCGTGAGCCGGATAGTTTCTAAAGCCAGGACTTGTTCGTTCGCTTTAATTGCCGTATCTGACATCGCGATGACCTCTTAATGATATCTCATTATGCTTCTCCTTATCTAATCTCGGGGGCACTATTTGAGCACTAAATAATGACTCACAACCGTGCCAAATTTGTTCCCATTCACCGTACCAAGTAGATTGACTGCTTATCGCTAGTTTGTGAAGTACGGCATGTTGACTCCTACAATCTTATTATAGGTTTTTATCTTGGCAAGAAACACACCACAGGAATTGCTCTGTAGGACCAAGTAACATTCAGTTTATTTCAGATGAATGATCTGATTTCCTGGACAGCGAAGAAGTTGTTAAAAGAAGATACAAACTGAAAATGAAGATCACTACGAAGATACCTGAGGAGATAAAAAAGAAACTAGTCTTGAAAAAATCTGAGCCTAAGATAGGGAACGAAGGGGGCCAGAAAGGTGATGTCCAACCAATTGCGAATAAGATTGCCCCAATAGATAAAAGAGACGAGGCTAGAATCCAACGACCCCGATCTGATAAGTTGAGCTCCATAACTGATACCACTTACCTAGTGACGGCTCTACTAAATGAGAGTGTTTCCGAATATCTTGCCTTAACTGTTTCTCTTAACTAGCTGGGGGAGTTGATACTTTTTTATCAGCGATGATAGTTGCACGTCGCATTTGATATCGAATCAGTAATTTGTAGATTTCAACAACAACAAAAACCAGCAAGGAAAGAAGGATGATGATAATCCAATCTTGGAGTAGTAATGGGACTGTACGAAAGACTACTTGGAGAGGGGGAAAATACACGATCATCAGTTGAAGGAGAAGTGAGATTCCAACGGCTAAGAGGAGATAACGATTCTTGAAAAAGCCGACTTGAAAGAGGGAGAGATGACCCGACCGGGAATTCAGCGCGTGGACCATTTGGGTCATGACAAGCAGTGTCAAAGCTAAGGTTCCCGCTCGTAGAACAGCTTCTTCCGGAGTAAAGCCGATAGCGGGACTGGTGAGATTTATCATGCAAATGGTGAAAAGACCTAGCGTCACAAAGGCTATCGTTATTCCGACAAGCCAAATGAGAACCCAAACCCGTCTTGTTATGACACCTTCTTGAGGATCTCTGGGTTTCCGACTCATCACATCAGGTTCCATAGGGTCCATTCCCAGTGCCAAAGCGGGGAGTCCATCTGTGACTAAATTGATGAAGAGAATTTGAATAGCCAAAAGAGGTAGAGGCCATCGGAAAAAGACGGATAGGGTGATGCTGGCTAAGAAAATAACTAGGATTTCCCCTGCGTTACATGAAAGAAGATAGGAGATGAATTTTCGCGTGTTATCTCCGATACCGCGGCCTTCTTCAATTGCATTGACAATAGAGGCATAATTATCATCAGTCAAAATCATATCGGAGGCTTCTTTCGCTACATCTGTCCCAGTGACGCCCATGGCGATACCAATATCTGCATATTTGAGGGCAGGAGCATCATTGACGCCATCACCAGTCATGGCTGTAATGTGTCCGCGCGACTTGAGTGCTTGCACAATACGAAGCTTATGTTCAGGCGAGACACGTGCATAGACACGTACTTGTGGAGCCGCATCAGTAAGATCTTCATCGGAAAGGGCGTCGAGAGCACTTCCTGTAAGAACGGCATCATCTTCCTCAAACATACCGAGTTCATTGGCAATGGCGACGGCAGTGTATTGATTATCACCTGTAATCATGACGGATTTGATACCAGCTCCGCGGGCGATTTTTATTGAGTCAAGCACTTCTGGTCGGGGTGGATCCATCATACCTGTAAGACCAACAAAGACCAAATTAATTTCCACACCGTCAGGTGATATATCGCAGAGGTCTTCAGGACAGATTCGATAGGCCATTCCAAGAACGCGTAAGGCCTTATTTGCCATTTTATCGTTGTTACTAAGGATTTCTCCACGCTGATCTTTAGTTAGTGGTTGAATGCCGTTTTTGGTATAAATATGAGTACTTTGCTGGAGAACGACTTCCGGAGCACCTTTAATGTAAGCGATGGTTTCCTGTTCAGGACTGTCATGAAGTGTGGACATGCGTTTGCGGTCTGGATCAAAGGGAAGTTCAGCAATGCGGGGATATTCCTTCAGGAGGGTTTCGGTATAACCGGCTTTTTGTGCAGCAACAACTAGGGCCCCCTCAGTTGGATCACCGACCACTTCCCAGCCATCATCTTGCTGTCGAACCATAGCATTGCTACAGAGTGCCCCGATTCGAAGCAGCAGGGCAAGTTGAATATTATCTAACGGATTAATTTGCTGACCATCAACAAAAAAGGATCCCTCAGGTGAGTATCCAGCTCCAGTGACAGTGACTGAATAGTCAGGAACATAAAGCTCACGGACGGTCATTTCATCCTTAGTTAGGGTGCCAGTTTTATCTGAGCAAATGATATCCGCTGAGCCAAGGGTTTCTACGGCAGGCAGACGCCGAATTATGGCATTGCGTTTTACCATCCGTTGAACACCCAATGCGAGTGTAATAGTGACGACAGCGGGGAGTCCTTCCGGGATAGCAGCCACAGCTAAAGCGACTGCGATAACAAAAAGGTCGAGAAAAGTTGAGAAGTCAAGGATAGTAAATAACCAATCAACAACAACCTGAACGGTTAGCACAGTCATACAGATGATGAGGATGGCAATGCCAAGTTGTCGACCCAACTGTCGCATTCGTTTCTGTTGAGGCGTCTCCTTTTCTCCTGCCTCTGAAATGAAGCCCGCGATACGTCCAATTTCGGTATTCATTCCAGTTTCGGTGACAACAGCAAGACCTCGACCCGAAGTGATTGCGGTGCTTGCACGTACCATATTTGCCTGCTCGGCAAGGGGAATATTACGGTCAAAAATCCTGTCCGCTTCTTTTTTCACAGGCAAAGATTCCCCAGTCAGGGAGGCTTCATCAGTGTAGATGTTATGGGATTCGATGAGACGAGCATCAGCGGGCAAGCGATCGCCCATCTCAAGACGTAAGATGTCTCCAGGAACAACTTCTGTGGCAGGAACATCGATAGGTTCCCCATCACGAAGGACATGGGCTTGAGGGGCTGCCATTTTTTGTAGTGCTTCGATGGATTTTTCTGCACGATACTCCTGGGTGAAGCCTAGGATGGCGTTAATCACCACAATAATCATGATGACAATAGAATCGACTGGAGCTTCCGGTATTCCACTCATTATGCTAGCATAGACGTTGACCACCAGGGAGATTATCGCAGCGAAAATTAGAATGATAACCAGTGTATCCTTGAATTGGGAGAGAAACATCGAGAGGGCGCCGGGTCCCTTCACTTCTTCAAGGGCATTGGGACCATATTCAACCAACCGACGTTGCGCTTCCTCCTGGCTTAATCCGTCGTTTTTGACCTGCAACTGTTTCATGACTGCAGCGGCGTCCTCAGTGTGTGGATGAGGTGTTTTATTATTCAAAGACACGTCCGTCCATTGGTGAGCAGGTCATACACATTCGTTTGTTATTCAGGCTCTCAGCGCGTCTCGTTTATATAACATTGTGCTTTAAGAGCGGAGAATAATAATCTGAACTTGTTATCATTTGTCAGGCGTCTCAGTTTTCGATTCTTTGGGGAATAGAATCTTGGCGATGCCGTTTCGGTCTTTTTCCTCTATTTGATTGAGGAGAGTTTCTATTCGATAATCCACAGTGATATTGCCTTCTTTGTTTTGAACCATGACCCCACCAAGCATGTCCACGACCTCTTTTCCAACCGCAACTTTCGCGCTTTGTCCCGCGCCTTTTGAGATTGCTGTTCCAAGGCCGGTTATTTTTGAGATTACAGGACGATCTTCCTTTCGAGCAAGAATCACTAATTCTCCGCCACCAATCTGAATCCCGGCATTGATTATTAGGTTTTTTAGGAAGGTTTTGTATTTGGCAGTACCCCGTTCTTTTTCAAATCGTTTTCTCGCTTGATCGAAAGCCTGGGTGATCATATTCGCTTTGGCATTCATGGTTCGCATATGTGCATCGTTCCGAGCCTTCCCAATCAGTCGATCACCTGAAGCCTGTGCCATTTGCTTCCGTCGATCTACCCAACCAGCGAGATTTGATCGGGCATTCTCAAGAGCTTCCTCACCAAGTTGTCGGGCAGCAATTTCCGCGTCCTTGATGATTTTATTAGCTTCAGCTTTGGCTTCTTCGATGATTGTGTTTTGAATTTGTTCGCCCGCTGAGGAAGTACTCATTTCGCTGCACCTCCGAAGGAATATACTGCGGAGACGATGAAGTCCACCGTCTTCTTCATGTTCTTAGCCCCTTGCTCTTCAATGGCAGCGGCCTCCTTGTCTGCTTTGCCAAGGATAGTTTTCGATTGGGTGTTGGCTTTTTTCTCCACTTCAGTACGGAGGGCATCAATCTCTTCAGCTAATTCACTCCGAACCTTCTGTTCGGTTTCACGCGCTTGCCGCTCTGCATCACGTTGGATTTGTTCTGCTTTGGCCTGCGCTTTCTCAATTATCTTGGCTGCTTCAGCTTCGGCTTTCTGAACGCCAGTTAGGACCTCGCTCATCGTTAACACCGAGAGATATTCATAATCGTTGAGCCGTTAATCGCCTTTCAACGATGACCTATCCTAATAAACCTTTACGCTATACAGACTTAGCCTATTTGGTTAAGGGGATGGCGAAGCATTTACCGAAACGGAATAACCGTTCTAGCTCTGAGTGCTTCAGGTTTTCATCGTGCTTACCCAAGCAAGGCTCAAAGCTCAGTAAATTGGTTCAAAAGAAAAGGAGAGGAGGCTTAGAGCCTCCTTAAGGATCATTGGATTCTGTAATCACTCAATGTCGTTTTCGGCGGGTAATAATTGTTATTCCAAGACTAAGGGCGATGCCAAAGAGGATTGCTACTGCGGGGAAACCGGGGACAACTCCGCCATCTGTTGTCGTGTCAAAGTAGCGAAACGCCCAGGTTTCTTCGAAATGGACTGGAGAAGGTGAAGTTCCTCGACCTCCAAAGAGGATGCTGCGCTGCGCCCTATCATCATAGGTCATATATGCACGACACGTTCCTGGCGGATGAGGGCTAGGCGTGAGTTGCTCCCAGGTGTCAGTGTTGAAATCATAGATCCAGGTTTCATCACTGAGATTGGTTTCATCAAAGTCTCGGGTTCCACCAAAGAGGATAACTCGATCCATTCCATTGTCATACGCTAGACCCTGCGAGCAGAGATCGGAGGGCAATGAGGCACGTTCGGTCCAAGTGTTACTGGTGTAATCGTAAGCCCAAACATCATCGAGAACATTGCCTCCTAGTCCAATGCCACCGACGAGAATGACCTTGTCTGATTCGCTATCGTAGACCATTCGGTGGTCGAACCTGGCTGGAGGATTAGCTGATGGGGCCCGATTAGCCCATGTGTTTGTTTCGTAGTCATAGGTCCAGGTGTCGTCGAGAAGTGCTGCTCCATCTCCAAGACCACCGAAAAGGAGTTGTCTTTCAGCCTGTACGATATATGTCATATCACCCCAAGCGGATCCTGGTGGGTGACTTGCCGTTGTGCGATTGGTCCATGTATTGGTCGTATAGTTATATGCCCAGGTCTCATGAAAAGTCACAATGCTGGCATGCGCACCACTGAGGTGACCTCCGAAGAAGATGACTTGTTGGAAATCCCAATCATAACTAAGATAATGTCCTCCTGTTGGAGGCGGTGAAGAGGAAGGCGCACGATTTGTCCAAGTATTCGCACTATACTCGTAGGCCCAAGTATCTCCTAGATGGCTGAAAGTGGCATTGAATCCCCCGTAGAGAATTACAAGCCCTGAGTTGAGATGAAAAGCTAGTGGCGAGTGTGTCCGGGGTTCAGGGGCTGTGGTAGGCGACCTATTAGTCCATTCGCCCATCGGAATGCCTAACACTTGAGTAGGTGTCAACATCATGAAGGCAGAAGCAATGAGAACCGTAAATCCCAAAACCACGAGGCCTTCACTTATTCGTATCTGATTTTGCAATATTGTTCTCACCTCTTATTGCAAAGATTGCGTAATGTCTGACACAATCTGAATAACGAAAGGGACACTTTACTAATATATATGATACATACCTCCTGAAAGAGGAGTTGAGATAACGGTTAAAGCTGGTAAACAGGACATTACCTAATGGCGGGAGCGTGCTGAGCAAATTCGTAAAGAGTGAAGAACCCTTTTGTTAGAATTAATGAGATCGAGTTGTGTTATGACACCTTCAGCGAGTTGACCAACCCTGCGATGTTATTAATCATGAGATTGGGAGCACATGTTTTCATGTGCTTACTCGAAGAATACTCGGATACCTGCCCACACTAAACCTGCTCAAACCTGATGTGCTGACTGTAAAATTCTAATAAGCCTTATCATCAGTTGGATTTCTAAATTTTCAAGAACCTTACGAAACCTTAAGAATGGGAAAAATAGTACTATCGTCTCCCAATCGAAATTATATTTCAAGTGTTCTTACGGTGACAGAAATGAGTGATGAACCCCCCGTCTCAATGGGAAAGGCATTCCGTTACACTACCATCGCATGTGAGATTCTCGTTTTTGCGATGGTTGGATGGATTATTGGACCTTATATCTGGGGACCAAACGGACAATATCTTGGAGCTCTTATTGGGGCATTGGTTGGCACATTAATGATGTTTTGTACCTTGTTCTATTTAGCAGGACTCTTTGGTAAAAAGGAGGAACAAGCGTAAGAAGAAGGCTTATCAAAAAGAATAGAGAAGGTAAGTTACGATGTCAGTCGCACGATACAGTTTCATCAATGCAAAAATCAGAGGATATAAGGCAGATATGCTTACATCCGACCATTGGGACGCCTTGCTTGGAGCACGAGATATGTATGCAGCCCTCCGAGTACTTGATACAACGAGTTACTCAGAAATCGTTAAAGACTTTGATGAAACCGCATTGCCCCAAGAAGTCGAACAAGCTCTACAATTAGATTTCAACCGAGTTCTTTCAGAAATCCATGTCGATATCCCAAAAGGTTCACAACCCTTAATGAACTGGATAACACGGAAGTTCCAGCGTGAAGTGGTCAAACCTATTCTCCGATTGTATGTCACCGATAAAGAGCCAAGTCTTGCTGAAAAATTGTTAGTTCCAGTTGATCCCTTTACCATTGAAGTGCTTTTGAACCTGTTAAAAGCTAAAGATCTTAATGAATTTGTGTCAAAGCTTCCAGATCCTTACTTTCGCCATATTATCAGAGAATACCTTCCACAATATGAGGAAACTGATCGACTTGTAATCATCGAGCAGGCAATAGACGCCGATATTTTACAAAACCTATTTTTTGAAGCACAAAAGCAGAAGGGATTAGATAAAGAGGTCACTACGAAACTCGCAGGTGTTGAAATCGACCTAGTAAACCTGATGACGACACTTCGCACATTCTTTCTAGGAATCGAAAAAGCAGAGGCGGAAGCACTTCTACTCGATACCGAATATAGGCTTTCTCGCGCTCTGTGTAAGGAAGCCCTTGCTGCCAGAAGCTTTGAAGAACGAGTTCGAAAACTCCAAGAAAGCTCATATGGCTCTATGATTGCTAGTAGCTGGGAAGCCTACCAACTTCACCAAACCCTCTACGCCTTTGAACATACGTTCCTAGAACAAATACGCCGAAATAGCATCGACGCATTACTCGGCTATCCTTTCCATTTTGGAATTGTCTTAGGTTACCTGAACCTGAAATGGTATGAAATAGTGAATTTGAAAGCCCTCATGAATGGCAAAGCAGACCAAATAGATTCAAATATCATTCGTCGCGTCCTCATCCTCTAATATCTGGCAGTAATCCTCCTAAGATGACACCAAGAGGTAAAATGCATAATGAACAAACAACACATCCTTTTTGATGAAAACCTAAGTACCTCCCCTAAAACACTCGCAGGCCAACTTTACGAATTACTCTCATCCGAAAGTTGGGAATGCCATTCTGTTCACAATCACTCAGATCTGGTTGGACATCCCGACGAAGAGATCATAGCTTACGCAAAACAACAGGGCTGGTCCCTACTTACCCTTGATAAAAGGATGGCTTATCTTTCTGTCAAGGAAGGTGTC
>JABXGS010000127.1 GCA_016550425.1 archaeon | reverse complement strand
TTCTTCCTGCAGCTTTGGCTCTTACCATGGATCGAATTCAACGCCTCGGTGGTTCTCCAGTACTTCGACAAGCACAACGCAAAGCCGGACCGATAATCACCGATAATGGGAATTTCATTTTGGATGTCACATTTCCCACAATAAGTGAACCTGCTAAACTAGATGCACAATTGAATGCAATTCCTGGAGTCATTGAAACCGGGATATTTCCGACGCAAGCAGATGTTGTTTATGTTGGTCAGAAACAAGGGGCGAGATTGCTTCAAAGATAAATCGAAACATGCATAAAGCAGCAGCTTCTCTCCCCACTAGTAATCACTGGGCCCGTGGCCAAGCCGGATAGGACAAGTTATTCCCCGGAGAAGGCGCCAGCCTCCTAAGCTGGAAATCCCGGGTTCGAAAGCGTTCTTCTAACGTGACGCCGAAATTCCCGGCGGGCCCGCCACTCGCCAAGCCGTTCACTTTTTTTCTGCTACAATATCAGCAGGGGATACTAAATAGTAGGTCGTTTCGCCTTGACGATCTAACACTGCTAGCATCAATTTTTTCCGATTGCGTTTCGCCTGTTTACTAAACGCGTCTAGTTCCCCCACTTTCAACGGTGAACCTTCTGAAATTGCACAAACGAAATATTGGGCGGTCGCCTCATTGAGTTTTGCTCCCCGTGGATACACACGAAACAACAATCCTTTCCCATATCCCGTTCGAACCACGTATCCACGACTTCGTAAATCACTGTACACCAGAAACCGAGTCCACAACCCTGGATTCCCCTCAGCCAACTCCTCAAGCAACGCCGAAAATTCAAGCACTTCATCCTTAGATTTATTCACAGTGACGCGTTGACGACGCGCTAATAACAAAGCCTCTTCAGGTTCAAGCACTAACCTTGTCGGGCTCTTTAACGTACCATAATAACCCGCCTCATACAACACAGACGCTACATCCCCCTCAACCATAACCTTACCACGCCGTAACTTCGCTTCAATCGGCTCATCTGGAAGTTGCCCTCGCTCCTCTTCGGGAGCTGAACTTTCAGTTTTCTTGTCCACCATTAACGTCCACCACTATCTAAAGCGACAAGAGGCGAAGCTATATAACATTCTTCCCGTTTCCCTGACCTGATGACATCGTGGAAATCCCGTCTCAGCCCCGCGTTTTCCCAGGCTTCCAAAGTCGCCATCCTGGGCATCGGCAATGACCTCAAAGCCGATGACGGTATCGGACCCTATGTCATCGACCAACTCCAACACCGAACACCTTCCCACGTCGAACTCATCAATGCCAGCACTGTTCCAGAAAACTTTCTTAGCCACCTCATCGATTCCCATCCTGACCTCATCCTAATTATCGATGCTGCCCTCATGCAAACCGAACCCGGCACCATTCAACTCATCGATAAACACACCATTGGTGGCATCGCCTTCTCCTCTCATTCCCTTCCTCTCACCTTCTTCATCGAATACCTCGAAAACAACATCACCACCACCATCTTAATCCTCGGCATCCAACCTCTCACTGACGAATTCGCTCAACCCCTCTCCGAACCTGTCCAACAGGCTGCCAACGAAATCATCGCCACCCTTTCCAATCTTTTCACTCAAACCCTTTGAAAACTCTTATAAGCCACTCTCGCAAAGCTATGTTTCGCAGTCCCGGCGTAGCTCAACCTGGTAGAGCGTCTGGCTGTAGGTACACACCGCACCCTGAGCCACATGGCAATGACCCGGTGTCAACCAACGCAGATACCAGATGGTTCCTGGTTCAAATCCGGGCGCCGGGACCAACTCCCCCCATTCAGTCTTCCTTAATAGAGGACCTTCGAATTTTTCCAAATCTCTGAAAGACAACATTTTTATTTCCACGAGAATTCAATTCCTTTTGGAGGGCAGATGGATGCGAATTGGACATCCCTATTTTAGAAAAGTTTGGCAATTTTTCTTAATTCTCTTGATATGGCTTGGAGGATACCTTGGTTCCTTATTTTTTCATCTAAACCCGATTCTACTTTCATCTGGGCATGAAATGCAATACAAAGAACTCCATATGAATTTTCAAATATTAGGCAATGGTTCATGGACCAATGAAGGACCTACTCCCATGCCTCTTGCACGAGGTTATCATGCTCTTACATATGATTTGGAAACCGATCGAACTATTCTTTATGCTGGAGCTGATCCATATTATCACGCATTTCAAGATACCTGGAGTTATGATTATAACACCAATACATGGGAGAATAGGAATCCAGCTACGTCTCCCCCACCCCTAGGCGCTCATGCCTTAGCTTATGACTCGAAGAACGAGGTTGTAATTCTCTTTGGAGGCGATATTGACCCCTTTCTTTCCACAGCTGAAACCTGGGCTTATGACTATGAAACAAATACCTGGACTAACTTGACCACAAGTGTTGCACCACCCCCACGCTCCGGCCACTCGATGGTCTATGACTCTCAATCTGAACGCATCATTCTCTTCGGCGGACAATACTGGAATGGCCAATTTGAATATGCTTACCACGATACGTGGATCTACGATTTCGATACCAATCAATGGACGAATGCCACTCCTGCCATAAGTCCCGGAAATCGAATGTTCTATGGTATGAGCTATGATGTAGAATTTGATCGAACCATCATCTTTGGCGGATTCTCAGGTGGATCGGGTATAACGAGAACTGGGTTTAATGATGAAACTTGGGTGTTTGATTTAGAAACGTCAAACTGGACCGAATTGACCACAACACAGACCCCTGGGGCACGAGCCTATGGCAAAATGGTATATCACGCAGCTATTGGGTGTTCTGTAATTTTTGGTGGTTGGAACGAAGAGCTGGGTCAATATTACTCAGATACTTGGGCTTATGACTACACAATGAACACATGGACGCAACTCGATGTGTCTCCAAGCCCGAATATTTGCCTTCGACACCAAATGGCTTATGATAATGAATCAGAACGGATTATATTATTCAGCGGTGCAACGACACAATTTAACTACCAACAAGCCACCTGGACATTTGAATTCACACCTTCAACACTACCACCTCCTCCACCATTTCCGGGTTTTCCAATTGAAAGCATTCTAATCGGAATTATCATTGGAATATTATGCATCAGCATAATTAGACGGAAAAAACAGAAGTAAATCTATGACCCGAGTGAACTAAAACTGCAATCAGTAGATTCTTTCCCCGTTCTTCCCAAAAATACGTAATTTAGAAATTCTTTCCCAGATTTCTAAAGGATAACCTTTAAATTTCATTAAATAATCCACACACCACTGCGCCCGTTTAGTGTAGCCAGGTCTATCATCTGGGACTGTCAACGGTCGATGATGCTTCATTGATCTACGGATCTCCTAGGACTCGGGTTCGAATCCCGGAACGGGCGCCATTTTTCCTTTTCTTTAGGAATGGATAATAGACTGTAATCTTTTTGAAATCTTATTACTTTGTATTTTTTGGAGGGTTAGTTTGCAGTATTTTGATTTTCTGGAGATTTCGATTCCTTTACTGCACTTTCTTCCGGCATTATTTCTTAGTTTCATGTTTCTAAGTGAACTGAGAAGGATTGAAAACGGATATCGAAGAACCGAAATTCTGGGTTTTGTTGCGTTTACATTTCTTGTCTTGTTATTTGTATACTGGACATTGACTTTGGCTCTGGATTTTTACATGATAGATGTTCCCTTTTTTACAACGGCTTTTCAGAGTCTGATGTATGTATCATTGTTGGGTGTTGGTCTGGTATTTCTAGTGTTATGGACGTTGGGGCTTTCACGTCCACAATGGATCAGAGAACACCAAATTATTATCTCGATTCTAAGCATCTTGGTTTGGGGAGTCTATATTGGAAGTGTTATTGTCAGCATCTTGATGCTAAATCCAATTACTGGATTGCTGATTCAAACACTCTTTTTTCTACTGATTTTTGGGTCTTCTCTGTTCTTTGTGTTACTGCTCGTGAAATCTGATAAAAAGGGTCTCCTCCTTTTCTTTGGCATTCTTTTCTTCTATTTCTCGCTTCAATTTAACGGATTTTTTGTCATTAATCTAATTAGAGTACCGCATATCACAATGGTTGGTCTATGGCTTATAGTCCTATGGAAGGTTATTGAAAGAAATTCTCAGCTTCTTCAGTGAAATGGTGAAGATTTCATGTAGGCTCGATGCCCTACCTACTGTAGAGGCGCAACTTCTTCTTCATTTCTTTGTGTTGGATGACGGGGATTAGGTTTTGGTGGTTCTTCCGTAGGTGTCCCATACAATGTGCGTGGGGTGTGTTGGGAGGTCTTTGAGGAGGTCGATGAGGATAGTGGGTTTAAAGTTAATCTCGTTGAGTTTTATGATGTCGAACCATTTGAAGTGTAATGGAGTTTTTCCATCGGGGAGGTGCCAGAAGTTGTCCGCAGGAAGGAATTCTTCTTGTCCTTCGAACTCTTCTTGTTCCCAGATTCCTGTGGCTTCTTTGGGTGTTACGAGAAAGTAGAATTCAAGGACATGGTGTTTCTTGGCATGGAAGATGAAGAAATTCTCGATGATCCAGAGGAGTCGTTGGACCTTGATTTCAAAATTCGTCTCTTCGAAAAGTTCTCTTTCAACGGTTTCCTCGAGGGTTTCATGTAGCTCTATTCCGCCGCCTGGAAGCACCCATAGATCATCGCCTTCCAGCTGACATAGCAGGACCCGGTTCTTCCCATCAAGCATGACACCTGTGGCTCTCGAGCCGAACCAATCTTTCTCCGATTCAATTTTAATCTTCATAGGCACTTCTCAAACATCTCTTAAAACTCAAATTGTGAAGAAATCCTGTCCTGTTTGTCTGATATAAACCTCTAGCCAATGATTAAGCGCCATTTTTTGCTTTCCAGTGGTTGTTGGGGCGAATTCCGTAGGTTTTTTCCGTG
>JABXGS010000126.1 GCA_016550425.1 archaeon | reverse complement strand
TAGGAACAATAACAAGACTGGTTGCAGGAAGGTCTTCTAATAATTCGTAACCCACAGTGCCTTGGCCCGCAATGACAAGTGGATCAGCATATGCGTGAATGAGTGTAAGTTCTTTCGACTCAGCGTACTCAACACTGAAAGCAGCAGCTTCATCATAGTTGGTTCCATGTTCCAGAATGGTTGCTCCATACTCTTTGCATTTCGCCAATTTCAGTGGGGAGGCACCTTGCGGTACAACAACAGATGCGGGGATATTCAATTGCTGGGCGGCAAAAGCGACCGCTAGTGCGTGGTTACCAGTAGAGGCAGTAACAACGCCTTTTTTTGCAAAAACTGATGGAAGAGCAGCAATCTTGTTATAGGCTCCACGCAGCTTAAAGACTCCAGTAAGTTGTTGGCTTTCCCATTTAATAAACACGGACGCATTCGCAATTTTACTGAGAGCTGGTGAAGATTTAACAGGTGTGCGTTTCGTGATGCCAGCCAAACGCTTGCGAGCCTGGAGAATCATCTTAGGTGTTACTGAAAGAGTGGAAGCAGAAGGAGAAGTCAAATTCATTTCACCTATCGATAAGGAAGACCCCTTCGTGAAGATAACGATTTCTTAGCAAGGATTTTATGTTTCTGCTCGGGTACGATTGTTTATAAGTCTGCATTTTCGTTATTGGAACGCAGAGCGTGACCCCTATGTCCCGAGATGAAATTCAACAGAAACTCCATTGTCGACGGTGTGGTCGTCCACGAATTGTGAACCGCGTGAGTAAACCCGCATCCAATAAAGTGAAACTCTACATGTCGTGCCCCGTTCACACTAGTCAGGTATCCTATTCTATGCCCCTTAGCCAATATGAAGAAGTAAGTGACCTCGTCCGAGAACACGTGTTCTTATGTAAAAAGTGCGGACAACCTGTTGAGATTGTCGGTCAACGCGCGGGGAAGCTTACAACGAAGCTCAGTATTCAGTGCCCTGAACACGGTAGTGGTGAGCGTAAAGTCAATAACTCGCTTCTCGATCCCATCCTTTCGGCTGTACCAGCATCATCCACTAGCAAAGCAACACCAGCTACGTCCTCTACCACAGCGAAATTCTGCCCAAGTTGTGGCTCACCAGTTCCCACCGCAGAAGCTAGATTTTGTCATCACTGTGGAGCTTCCCTAGAATAACTCTGAAAAATCAGATCCTAGCGCCGGGGATAAGAGAATATGATAGAAGTCCGTCGCTAGGTTTGACTTCTTTTTGGTGGAAAGATCTTTCTCGCTGAGGTTACATACCCTGTATGTCCAATCATCCGGGTAGCAGGACGGGTTTTTCCAGGGCGCACAAGAATTTCACGTTCAATAAGTTCACGGGTCATGATTTCTGTGAAATGAGACTCGTACAAAGCATCAACCGTACGCTGAGTCTGCTCAATGGTCGGAGAGAAGGACACCAGAACACCTCCACCTTGAAGCGCTGTATATGCGAGTGGAACGACATCCCAGGGCACAGCCATATCCAACACAACTGCATTAACCTCAGTTTCCTCAATTCCCTCAAGGATATCTCGCTGCTGAATCGTGATTACCTTGGTCAAGCCCGCTTTCCCAATATTCTTCTGTGCTTCTTTGGCAAAATCATCGCGGACCTCATAAGAGAAGATATGACCATTGGGTGCCACATGAAACCCGAGAATCGAAGTCAGCGCACCGCTGCCTGTACCCGCTTCTACAACCCTGGAGCCAGGTCCGATACCAGCTAGAAGCAGAATCAAGCCAGCATCCTTGGGATAAACAATATTGGTTTGGCGACCCATTTTGATCGCCTGATCCCGTGGCAAGGGAGGAAGCGCCGCGATATATGTGCCAAGGCTGGTTGAAATAAGACTGCCATAAGGTTGCCCAATTACTTGGTTAAAGTCTAAGATACCACGGTGGAGGTGAAACGACTTACCTGCCTCCACACGGAGGAGCCAATGGCGACGCGCATCAAGGTAGAAGAGAACTTGATTACCATCTTGAATATTCGTCAAGGGTATCCACCAACGTGCCTTACACTCCTTTCCTTTTCAGCCTTCTGCCCTTGTAATTCAAGTTGCCGTAGAAAAATCAAAGTTTGAGAAAATGATAGGAAACTGTTAAAGGCGTTCTTCCGTATGTCTGAAGACAGGAGGAAGCAATGTGGCAGCACAGCCAATTGAAACCATGACTGCGCTTAAGTGCCAATCCTGTAACGCCCCCCTCACAGTAAGTCCTGATGATGTGATCATCGTTTGTGCATACTGTGGTTTTACTTCGACAATCGAGGGAGAAAAGGTCGAAAATCATTTCGTCCTAGAACCCACGATGAATGCAGGTGAAATCCGTGATACAGTCACCAAGTGGGTCGGGCGAGGTGGCAAAGCCCGTGTGACAGAGTCACATCTGCGATTCGTCCCCTTCTGGGTAGAATCAATGCATGCGTTTACCTCATATCAGGGGTATAAGAAGCACACCGAAACGGAGTACTACACCGATTCGCAGGGTAAACGGCGTTCACGAACGAAAATCGAATATGAACCCATCCAAGGGCAATTCAACGAAAATCGTTCCGTGAATGTTTTATGTCGACGAGGTGCCACCTTCTATAGTCTAGGTGAACTGGATAAGGCACTGCATGTGACTAAGAGGGGAATCCAGCCCTTTGATTATAATGCTATCACGGCTGTTGAATCAAAACCTCTCTTTTTGAACAGCGAACTAACCGACGCCGATGCCTATGAGATAGCCGAAACTTTTATCGCCCAAGATCACCGCAGCCGTGCGGATGCTAGGGCAACAGAAATCTGGGACTGTCATAGCCGGATTAACAAAACTGGTGCATATCTGCTGCATGTCCCTCATTGGCTAGTACGCTATCGATTTGGCAGCGAAACCTATCGTGTCGGTATTGACGGTCACACTAAAAAAATCTTGAAAGGGGAAGTTCCCATTTCAGGCAGCTTTCGGGGAGCGATGTTCTTCTTGAGTATCATTGCAGTACTCTTGGGAACTATAGGGACCTATTTTGTCGCTCAAATCCTCGGCTCTGAATATGCACTATTCTCGCTAGCGTTAGTCGTTGTCGGTTTAGCGCTTGGTGTCGTTGGAACCCAACAAAGCTTCAAAATGAGTGCTGAGAAACGAGGGTAATCAAAGAAAAAAGGTGAAAAAAATGCCAACAAAACACTGCCCGAATTGCGGGGGAGGAATGAACGTCCACCCCACGGACACTATTTACACCTGCCCTTATTGCGGAACCAGCTTTACCCCTGAAGGTTCCCAGATGAAAGAGCATTATGCTTTATCGGTCAACTACACTCAAAGTGATGCTCTGGATACACTCAAAGCATACTTAGTGAAGGTTCCCGGAGTCGCAGATGATCTCGCAGAACAAATCCAGCTAAAAGATCTCTCGATGACGTTTTACCCCTATTGGACCGTTACAGTTCAAGGTGATGTTTCCTATAAAGGAATTGATAAGAAGGCTTCGTTTCGTGGTCAATCAGGTGGTCGATATTCAAGCATCCACTGGGAATGGGTTGCAGAATCAGGGCACCAAGAACAAACCCGTCAAATTCGATTATACGCGGGTCCTAAAACGCGTCCAGAAATAACGAATTACCCAATTGCAACCCGGTCACGTCGTTACTTCAACCTTGAAGAAGTAAAGCAATATACCGGTAGCGTCTTATT
>JABXGS010000125.1 GCA_016550425.1 archaeon | reverse complement strand
CTTTGGGAGGTAATACGTTCCACTTGGGCAAGTACTTGTACTTTTATTAGTGTACCTTCGACGAGTTCTTCAGATTCAACCGTGAGATATTCGTATTTCTGTGGGTATCGTTTTCGTTCACTAGCAAAATAAAATTCGGTGGCTCTGGCTTCTTCAACAATATAGCCGACCGGGTCACCATCACGTGATTCAGGCATGACGAACCCTCCTTTCGCGACGTTTGAGTATTAATGGTATTTTCAACTCTTTTTCTATTAATGGTTCATACAATTTTCTTACATCACTCATGGGTAGACGGGCCTCCTGATCGGCTTTCACTAAATAGACATTATACAGCTCTAATCCCCCATACTCACCGCGCAAGGTTCCTAGGACTTCCTTGACCCGAGCGGGAGGTGGGTCGAGTAAGCGCGATGCTGCAATTTGGGAAATTCGGGTCGGGAGCCCGGCACTAAATGCAGGCATATCAATTCTCATTGGAGTATCGTTATACGCGAATTTCGCACAAAACGTCACAAATGTCGGAATTTGAAAGAAATTCTTCATTACAGGGATAGCCCACTCCTCAAAGGCTTCCTCACGATCATAATCATTGTAGGCATCAACAAACCTCCGGCGGACATAAGCTGCCGGGTCTTTCGATTCGTATTTGAAGAGTGGAACATCCGGGTAAGGTTCAATTGGTGTTGTATAGCCAGCAGTTTTAGCCCATGCATAAATCAGCGAAAAATCGGGTCGTGGACGTCGAAGTTCATAAAGAAGATCCCAAACAAGATCATACTGGTTGCTACTAAGATCGAGCGCCTTTAAGATACTTCTAGCGGATAGCGATTGTTTCTTTTCAATATCGAAGAGCTGGTTCAATTGGTCGATTTTCGATGACGAGAGTGCAGGACTGAGATTCTTTATGATATCAGTCTTAAGGGACTCGAGTAGCATTCGTGTGAGGTGGCGTGCGACCGAATCTTTACTAATGCCGAGAATCAGGATTTTTCGTTTCCGGCATTCTTCAAGGAGTTGCATAAAGGTCTGCAAATACCGGAGATACAAATCCCTTTCACCAGGATAATTGAATGCAATTGGCACATGTGTAATTCGACCATACAAGGACCCATCAAGTAGCACTAAATCGACATCCGAAGTGTCTTGTACCGCCTGAAGTGCTACCTGATGTTCGATGTGTTCAGAACGAATACTTGCAAGGTCGATAAGTTGTTCACGGGGAGATGCAATCATGTGGGCATTTGAAGACAGTTGCCGGTAAGTCTGACCCCAAGAGGTGATAGCGCTTGCTCGGCAAATGTACATAAAGGAACCAAGAGCATATTCACGGGTTGAACGCCCACTATCCACAGCAATAACTCGTAAATCGGATTTGAGTTCTGAAGGTAGGTCATGCCATTCTTGTTGAAAGGCCGTTTTCAAAAGTCCATCAAGTTCTGTAGATTCTTCACCTGTAAGTCGACGTCGAAAGGCATCACGTTTTTCCTGCAACTCGGTTAGGAATAAATCGAGAAAATGTGGCATAGACCGTCGCCCCACTGTCTGGTTCACAGATGCTGGATTGACGCCTTTAAACCTAACCCACGCAAGACGATAAGTTAACTAAAAGCAAATTACTTTGTAGCATTCGGATAATCCTATTAGCAGCCAAAACTTTATTGGTGACATATATACCATCGGCTCACAATTGATTTGAAGACGTGATGAAATTAATGCAGCTTGAACTAGTTTTTCTGTTACTGGTTGGAGTGCAACTACTCAGTTTTTTTGTCGGGGTTGTTTTGCTATTTATTGCACTTTTCTTTGCTTCCCGAATCGTGACTAATCGTTTGGTGTCAATCAAAGAGGCGTTTATTGGTGCCCTTGCAACCCTGGTTATTTATCAAATCTGTGGATTAATTCTCTTCTTTGTGAATCCCAGCTATAGTGATCTAATCGCGCTCATCATTGCAGTAATTGCCCTTACATTACTATTATACAAATACATCGATATTGGAATTTTCAGCAGTGTTGCCCTTGTCATGCTCTGTTTAGCCATTTTACTTGCTATCCAAGTATTTGAAACTGTCATCGGTTACATTTTCTTTGTCCCTCTCCCGGGATAACAAAAGCCAGGCAACAAGGACTGCTCCTAGTAAAATTTTGCATTGGCAACGAAACTATAAAGGGAAGGAATTGGCTACTTGTAATAACCACCAAAAAGGTGACTACAACCATGCTTATCCCTGAATTAATTTTCGCGGGTATTTCATTTCTCATCATTTGGATATTTGGTTCGATCATCCTCTGGTTAGCAGGAAAAGTCGTATCCGGTTACAACGCTAAATTCACTGATGCTCTGTGGATTTCACTCATTGGCGCTATCATTCAAACGTTACTTGGTTTGGCAATGACCTTCTTCGTAATTCCACTGCTTCCCGCAGGATTACTCGGTCTTATTCTAGGAACAGTAGTACCACTAATCATTGTTCTAATCGTCTACATCTGGCTGATCATGCATTTCTTTGATACGGGATTCCTTGGAGCCTTGGCTGTCGGAATACTGTATTTCATATTCATGATCATCATCGGCATCGTCCTAATAATAATTGGTGCGATTCTCCTAGTATTCCTCATTATGATATTTGGTCCTTAGAATATGTGAAGGGCGAGTCAATGCGTTGACTTCCCTTCCCTCTCTTCTTTTTTCTCCAGACACGTTTTCCTATCTTTCTAAGGAGGTTTTGTGGCAAGTATCCAGAAGATGGGTGTATAGATTATCTTGGGTAACACCCATTCAACACCTTTTTCTTGAAGCAGGAGAGCTTCGGAATGAATCTCTGCACATATTGTTGGGAGATCAAAATTCCAAGATAATATTCCGAATCGGATTGATTGAAATGCTAATTCCTGTAATTCTCCAGGAAGATGGCCCCCAGTGAATGGATCAGCACCAAGCCTTGTTAGCGTTGTTACAATAGGATATGGGGGTTTCGGAGTGCTACTTGAACCCCTTTCGTATATTTCAATTCTACCCGCATAATCAGGTTCAATACAAGCTAAAGTCCCATGTGGAGAGAGCACGTCATGAAGTTCCTGCAGAGCCTTTATTCTTTCAGCAATCCACATTATTGTAAAATGGCACAAGGCGAAATCTGCTGTTGCACCTTGGAATGGGAGAGCAGTCGCATCTGCGAGAAGATAATGCACGTTTTGATTTTTAGATGCCGTTGATAATCCTGAGCGAATTAACTCGTGATTAATGTCAAAGCCGATTACAGTACTATGGGAAATGGTGTCTGCTATCTCGGGAGTGATAGGTCCCGCACCACAACCAACGTCTAAGCAAATGGGGGCATGTGTCCACCTAGCTTGTTGGTAGAAAAACTGGCGCGTGGGTGCGGTACGCTCAGCTTGGTCGCAAAGGAATTCTTGAGTATAGGGTTGCACCAGTGTGTGCCTCCCAACAGGAGATTTAGGTAGAGTATTTTAGCCACCAATGTTGTGATGGCAACATACTTCCTTGTATTCGGTGAAGAGTGGACAACCGCCTCCACACGCTTTGAGCAGTTCACAGGAAATGCATTGGTCTTGGAGTTTTTTATGTCCGCGAAGGGCTTTTGCGGTTGGGTGATTCCATATAGTATTCCAAGAATCGGTGAGAATATTTCCTAGCGGTTCAAAGTAGCTTTGGCAGGGAAGAACGGCACCATTGGGTTCAATTGCGAGACTGGAATATGCCGCACTGCACCGACGAGGACCGAGACCATATTCGGTGGGATCGAAATGGCAATACATTGTGGGACTGTACCAAATCATGCGGATGTCATGTTCTGCTGCTTCGGCGAGAATATCGGTGATTATTTCATCAAGATCCTGTTCAGGGATGGCTTGTTCATCTGCTACCTCTTTGCCACTTCCCGAGTAGATGAGCCCGTTCATAGCAAACTGTTGCTGTCCAAGCTTAGCTAGGAAGGCTACGGTTTCGGTTATCCTTGGACGGTTAAGTTGAGTTAGGGTTGTATTTGTGATGGTATAAATGTCAGTGGCAATGAACCGTTTGAGTCCAGCCAAGGTTTCCTCCCAGGCTCCTTTGATTCCAACCATTTGGTCATGAATTTCGGGAAGATGAGACTCCAAGGTAATTTGAACATAATCAATTCCTGCTTTAACTAGGTCATCAACCAAGGAGTTGGTAAGGCGTCGTCCATTCGTAACGAGCCCTGCAATGATTCCAATGTCTTCGGCATATTGAACAAGTTCCACCAAATCATCGCGAAGTGTAGGTTCACCGCCTGTGAAGGTTACATGAGGAATCGCCTGGTCAAGAAGCACATCAAGAACTTTTTTCCATTTAGCTGTCTCAATTTCGTGGCTAGCATCCCATCCACGACGCTTTGCAGGAACATAACAGTGAGAGCAGGTATTATTACACCGATACGTGAGGGCTAAATCGACCCGATAAGGAGCCGATGGTTCATGCGAAAAGGGTTCCACTTCACCAAAATCAAAGGTTTCAATCGGTGACACATCTGGTTGGACAATGAAAGAGAGAATTTTGTCTTTTAACTCATTGTAGTGCGAACGAATAGTGTCAGAGTTGGTTCCCCGGTACTTGGTACGGATAAAATCAATGATTTCATCCTCAGATTTTCCTTCGACTGCTGCTATGGCATAATCATACCCACTTTCATTAAGAAAGAGGAGGCGTGAGGCATCAACAACAATGGTGCCACCAGTAGGGTCTTTTCGGAGGTGGAATCGGTGGCCTTCTAATTCGCCTTTACCGAATAGGATTTTGCTTCTTTCTGTCTCCATCTATACTGCTCCTGATATAGGTTGAGTGTTCTTCATCAGACCACCAAGAAAAGTCTATCGACCAAAAAGACTTAACACATGAAAGATAGGTTTTGGCTGGTTTTTCTGAAAAGTCGGAAGCCTTTTCGGGAGATTAAACGAAACATGATAGGACGGAAGTCGTTGATGGCATGACCACAATGGAAGAAATGGAGCAGTTGGCTCGTATTTCGAATGTAGGACCAATTGCTCGACGCTATTTCGCGATGAACGCCTTTGATGGCACTCTTACGATGCTTGGAATTATTCTGGCATCCCATTTCGCATTTCACTTTGATGCGGGGGCAATTGTCAGTGCTGGAATTGGGGCTTGCTTAGCCATGATGTTTTCAGGATTAGCAGGAACCTATCTTGCTGAGAAAGCTGAGCGGGAACGGGAATTACGAGAGATGGAGCAGGCCATGCTGCGAAGACTTGATCAAACACTTTTCAAACGTGCTACTCGATTCGCTATAATAATCTCGTCAGTGGTTGACGGATTTGCTCCCTTTATGGCAGGGCTTTTACTTCTCGCTCCGTTCTTTGTTGTGGTATTTAACCCCACGTTTTGGTTTTACGCTGTCATAATCTCTGTAGCCACCGGATTTGTACTATTGTTCCTTCTAGGTGTTTTTCTTGGCCGTGTATCAGAACAAAACCAATGGCTCTATGGATTACAGACACTCGCTGCAGGTCTAGGAACGGCTATAGCCATTATTATTCTTGGATTCTTCTTTCCCCTTTAAAATGTTCAACGAACCACAGGAAGCCCTAGCGCATCTGAATCCCGAAGATACCTATGAAATTCGCAAAGTCTGGGAGCCACCTGTTTAAAATCATTGAGTGAGTGGCTATCAGAACCCACAAAGAATCGTGCTTCTGCTTTAATTAATTCTGAGATTATGGGTTGGGAGGGATGAAGGCGCCCCCAAGGATGGCGTTGTCCCCGAAGGTTAATTTCAATTAGAACATCTAGCTGTTGACATAATCTGCCGAGTTCGAGGGTTCGCCGGTGCCAAAAATCAATGACTTTTTGATCATGGGGATAGAGTGGCACAAACCGCATTACGCCATCAAGATGAGCAATGCCATCGAATAGATTCGAACGAATGGCTTCTTCGACTTCAGTAAAATACCGGTGAATAATCGTAGGCAATCCAATCCGAGAGACTAGAACATCTAATTCTTCTTTCGTTGTTACAGCCAGATTCTCGATAGTGTGGATAGTTCCAATGAAATAATCGAAATCATTGCGATAGTTTTCACAGAATTCAGCAACCTCTTCAGCTCGGTCAGAGTAGTAATCCACTTCTAATCCCAAAAAACAGCGAGGATATTCACTTTTGGTGCGGTCAAATGTCTCAAGGAGCATTGGTATCGTTTGAAAGTTGAGATATCCAGGACGAGTAACAAAAGCTAGTTCAAAATGGTCTAGGAAGCCAATGTGAATCGAAAGTTGATCTGCAAGGCGAGCATAATCACTCATAGGTGTTGAAGAATCAGGGCTATATTCAGTATGAATATGGAAATCGTAGACTGATGATGTCGTACTCATGAAATTAGTCACATGGAGATGTAAATTAGGGGTGGATTAGGGTTCACTCGTTGATATAGTATTCGTAACCTTTACGTTCGTAGGAATGGATTTTTTGACTAAACGTGAATCCACGATTTTTGACAATTTGTATTTGACGGGTCGGAGTCTCATTGAGAGCAGCGGGAAGAGCAGTAAATCGAATTATGGTATCGCTTAATCGTTCGATACTTTCTGCAAATTGTGGGCTGTGCATCTCCGGATAAAAAGAGGCAACGACCGTTAATTTTCGATGTTGAATTAAAGGCACAAGGGCTAACCAGAATTGCCAGGCCGCGCGGTCGGATTCCATGGAATGGAGTAAGACACTGAGTGAATCTATATACATTCGAGCTTGGTCAAACCGTTTTACAGTTATTCGGAATTCCTCATAGAACTTAGCGGTGTATCGGACATTGGAACATCGGATTACTCCGTCTTTGGGTGGTGAGGTGGATTCACCATAGGCAAGGGAGGATAATCCGTCCATGAGTAGGAGTTGATCTGGTTTAGCTTCCTTTGTGAGTGCTTCAACGGGTGGTAGATGATCATATTCGTCCACGGTATGTTCAGAGAGGAGAATGATTGCACCCTCGTCTTTCTTGATGCCATTGCGAAGGAATGAGACACCGAGTAGACCAGATACACCACGGGATTCACCTTGAAGTTCCTCGATAAGACATGTGCTACCTCGTCTCAACCCGCCCCCGAGTAGAGTGTTGATAGGATCCCATTCGCATGTTATATAATCTTCATCAGCTGGCATGAGACGCCCTCTTTCTTGGCAGTCCTCCTATCGGTAATTAATAAGTCTTAGCTGTTTACAGTTCTTCTGACAGGACCTTTAGATGAGTTTGAGAATTTATATACATGAGAATGCTGAGTGAGTGGGAGGCTTGACGACTGTGTCCCAGATTCCCTCTCTAAATGAACCAGTCCTTATTACAGGTGGTACTGGCTTTATCGGTTCCCATCTCGCCAAGCGCCTTGTCTCTGAAGGCTACAATGTTGTCTTATTTGAGGCTAGACCGAATCAGGCGCGAATCCATGAAATTGCAGACCAAGTTACCGTGGTGGAAGGTGATGTTGGTGACTTGGAGAGCGTCAGTTCTACTCTCCGAGAGTTTAAGATTCAACACATCTTCCATACAGCAGCAAGCCTCTCAGTTGAGGCGGAAAAGGACTGTGAGGCAGCATTTACCTGCAACATATCAGGAATCTACAATATACTCGAAGCCGCGAGAGTTTTTGATGTTCAGCGCCTTATTTTTCTTAGTAGTCTAGCGGTATTTGGGGCGAATACGCCATTTCCCTTTCATGAAACGAGCTATCGTGATCCTGGAAGTTTTTACGGAGTCAGTAAAGCCTTTGGCGAAATGCTTGGAAATTATTACCATCTCCGTCACGGCTTTGATTTCCGAGGAGTCCGATTTGCAGTTGTAATTGGACCTGGGCGACGAGGAGCAGGAGCTACCGTGACGTACTCGAGTTTCATTGAGAACGTAGCATTAGGAAAAACGGGAATCATCGATATACCCGAAACAACGATTTTACCAATTATTTATGTGGAGGATGCTGCTAATTTTCTGATGGCTTTGTGGAAAGCACCGAAGCTTTCGCGTCGAATATACATCGCGGGAGGGGTGCCGATTCCGATTAAGGAACTAATTACCACGGTTAAGACTCACATTCCAAATGCTGAAATTAATTTCGAATTAAATCCAGATGCAGAGCGAGTCGCCCAAACTTGGTCATTTCTCACAACTCTTCTGGTTCAGCAAGGGAAGGAAACGCTTTATCGCAATTTTGAAGAACTGGGTTGGGAACTACGCTTTGATTCGGTAACAGATATTGTCAAACACTTTATCGAATTTGTACAAAAACGAAAGGAAATCTATTCTACATTCTAAGGGTGGGTTCATTATTGAGTAAAATTACACGAACTGCCGTCTTGGGTGCTGGAGCAATGGGTCATGGTATTGCGCAGGTCTTTGCGCAGGCTGGATGCGATGTGGAATTATATGACATCGATGAGAAAGCGTTGAGCCAAGTTAAAGACAAAATTAATGCAAATCTTCTCTTTTTACAGAGACGACGAGCTATTGCACGCGAAACGATTCCTTTCACACTAACACGCATAAATTTAGAACCCGATTTCGATGCGGCTGTATCTAGAGCGAACTTGATTCTTGAGGCAGTTCCTGAACGTTTAGACCTTAAACGTGAGATTTTTGCGCAGGCTGAAAGAGTTTGTCGTAAAACAGCCATTCTGTCGTCAACTACCTCTGTAATTCGGGTCGGTGATATTGCCGAAGGACTCAAGACCCCGGAGCGTTTGGTGGGAACTCATTGGATGAATCCGCCCTATGTCTTGCCGCTTGTTGAAATTATTCGTGCTCCGCAAACAAAGAAAACAGTAGTTAACCGGGTTCAGAAGTTTCTGGAAGAACAATGTGGAAAGCGCACTATTACCTGCAATGATGCACCTGGCTTCATTGTTAATAGACTTGCAGGAGCGGTCTTAACAGAAGCAGCTGCACTCATTGAAGAAGGCGTCGCTTCTCATGTTGAAATCGATCGGGCATTCAAAGAACATCTTGGTCCAGTGTTTTTGCAATATGGTCCTTTTGGAAATCTTGACTATATTGGACTTGATGTTATCGTGCTGGCAGCCAAGTATTTATCGTGGGCTTTGGATGATGAGCGATACAAGCTTCCCAAGTGGCTGGAGGATACCGTTCTGAAGGGAAATTTGGGTATCAAGTCGGGTAAGGGCATCTATGATTATCACAATCAATCTCCAGAACAGCTCCGCCAGAAGCGCGCGGAGGAACTTCTTATATTACTTCAAAAAGTTGGTTTGAAGACTTACCAAAAGTAACCTAATAGTCTCGTTTTGTTGTGAAGATTTGAGAAAGCAGGGTCATGTATTTTCTTGAGACTCGGACATCTAAGACATAAGGGTGTCCTGAGTCTGTTGCCCGTTTTAGAGCAGGTTTAATCTCATCGGGTTTTGTGACTAATTCGCCCCTTGCTCCAAGTCCTTCTGCGAGTTTATCGAAGCGGGCATGCTCGTTGAGTAAGGTTCCACAAGAAGCTTGTTCTTCTGACCTGGTTTTTAGAAGGCGAGTATGGTATACTAGTCCCCACGCACAATCATTGTTCACAATCGCAACGATCGGAATGTCATAGCGAACAGCAGTATCTAATTCACTAACATTAAACATGAAACTGCCATCACCAGAAATTAGGTAGACTGGCGTTTCAGGTCTAGCAAGCTTTGCTGCCAAACTGATAGGTAAGCCAGCACCTAAATGTCCGAGAGGCCCTTGTGAACCGATGATTTGCCCAGGGAAGTTAGCTCGGAGGTATAAATAAGCCCACGCCGTTGTATCCCCGCCATCGAGAATGAAAAGACTTTCTGGCGTTGCGAATTCACGAATTTCCTTCATGAGTCGTTGGGGTTTAATTGGAAGCTCATCGGAATCGGCATCCTTCTCAAGGACTTCGAAGAGCTGTTCCCATGCTGCTCGGGATTGTTTAGCGAAACTGCTAGTCGCTCGCTTCTTCGTCAATTCTTTTGCAGTTTGGAGCATCTGATTGAGAACAGCTTTGGCATCACCGGTGATACCAACAGCGACCGGACAATTCTTCCCAATCGCGTCAGGTAAGATGTCGACATGAATAAATTTCGCACCCTCAGAATAGAAAGAGGGGTCACGGCCGAATCCAAGGAATTCATCGAGACGTGCACCAACAACGAGGATGACATCTGCTTGACGTAAAAATGGATTAGCAATTGCGTTTCCTATGGAAAGAGGGTGGTTTTGTGGAAAACAACCTATTCCCAAATATTCTGCAGCCACAGGAATACCGAAGAATTCAGCAAGTTTTCTTAGTTCTTTGCAGCCTTGAGACCAGTAAACGCCACTTCCTGCGATTATCGCTGGACGCTCTGCTTTTGCTAGCAGTTTAACTGCGTTCTTGATCATGGTTGGATCTCCAAGTATGCGACCTGTTGGCCGGTATTGAGAGGGAGTTAGTGATTTCGGTATGGGCCCTTCATAGGGAGTAGATATGATATCTTTAGGGATATCAAGGAGCACAGGAGCCATTCGTCCTGTAAGGACAGCTTTGAACGCTTTTTGAAGATATTCTCCAATTCTATGAGGAAATATGCACCTTCGCGTCCATTTTGTAACAGAGGAGACTAAAGCTTGCAAATCGAGGTCTTCGAAGGCATCCATATCCGCGAGGGTGTGAGGAATACTTGAAGTTAGAGCCACGACGGGGCTGCCCATGTGATAGGCTTGTGCTAATGCTGGAATCGCATTGACAATTCCAGGACCCATGGCAAGGAGACAGACTCCAGGCGTCCTAGTAACACGAGCCCACCCATCGGCAGCATTACCTGCCGCTTGTTCATGCCGGGTTGTGATAATTTTAATGCCCTCTGCAATTAGAGCATCGTATATTGGTAGGATTTCTCCTCCTGGGAGTGAGAAGACATGGGATATGCCTTCAGCTTTGAGCACCGAAGCTACTGCTTTACCGCTATTTTTTAGAGGCATCGAACACCTCACCTATGCAACATATAGGCATGCTATATTGGTTCTAATTCTTTGCCCTTTGTCTCAGGGAGCAGCCAAGGTAGAATCAACATGAGGATGAAGCCGAAACTTCCGATCAACATTGCTTGGGCCATTGGCCAAGCGAAGAAGTCTACTAGTATTCCGACAATCACTGCACCTAATGCAAATGCACGTGCGGTGCTAAAGATAAAGGAGGCAGCAGCAGCACGTGAGCTTGTTGGAAAGATTTCACTTGTCCACACTCCAAAGAGTCCATGGGAACTGAAACCTAAAGCTAGGATGAACAAGCCTCCGACTGCAACGATTGGACTGAACATGACGAAGGTTGCGATGGCAAATATTACTGTGCCAACAAGTCCGAAGAATGTAGGTACCATGAAGCCTTTTCGTCGGCCTATCCTATCACCGATATATCCGATGAGTGGAAAGACGAAGAAGAGTACTGTGGCAATGATGAGGAAGATTAGTAAAGCATTTGTTTGTCCGAAGCCAAGCTCGACGTTTATGAAATACACTCCGAGGTCTACATAGGCATGATAGGCAAATTCTGCGGCCCAGAAGAGAATGATACAGATAACGAGAAGCCGAAGATAACCTGAACGGGCAAGGCTCTTTATCTGATCGACCATTGGCACAGATTCTGCAGATTCAAGCTCGTGGTATTTCATCCACAGCTGTGATTCAGGTAAGACGAAATAGAGTATTGCTATGAACGGTAGTGGAATTAAGGCAATCAAGAAAACAGGTCGCCACCAATTAATTCCAAAAAACGGAACTAAGATCGGTTCGAGTACTAGCGTGGTAATTAGTACACCGACAAAGCCGATGATGAACATTGCGTGAACAAAACCTCCCCAGGTCGCACGTCGTTTGGGAGAATAGACTTCACCGAGTAAAGCAAAGGCAATACCCCATGAAACGCCTAACCCAGAAAGGATTCGGAGTGTTGCGAAAATTATGAAGTTCGGTGCAAAGGCAGAGAGACCAGTGAGGATGGCATCCCAGGCTATTGTGAGTAGTAGGATGTTTTTCCGTCCCATTTTATCTGCTAGACGTCCAAACAGTATGGCGCCAGGGACTGTTGCAATGAATTGTGCTGACATGACGAACCCCATCCAAGAAATGGGAACGCCGAAGGCCAATTGTATGGGTTCAGCAAGTGCTGTGATGAGTGTTAGTCCGATAGCGTCATGAGCCCACCCGAGAGCACAGGCAAAGAAGACGATAAGTTTCTCTGTGCGTGTAAAGGGTTCTATCTCCATGAGGAGACCTCCGTAGAACAGGAAGAGGGTAAATAAGGAGTTTTCTTGAGTATGTGCGGTTTCCCCCTAAAGGGTTTGTGATGAGTTCTATGAAGTGGAAAAGGTAATTTCTCAGCTGTTCAGCTTAAAGGAAAATTGGCGAGATTAAGTTACGTTTAGGAGAATTCATTTTGAGAAAGAAAATTGGAAATCTTTGAGGGCGTATGGATGTTTTTTGTCATCAAAGTCGAGACCACGATTCTTAATGACTTGCATAAGGTGCGCAGGTTTACCATTAGAGGTAGGTTCACCAGTAAATTGGATGATGCAATCACAAATTCGTTCAATGCTCTCAACAAAGGCCAGTGAATGCATTTCGGGATAGAAGGAGGCAACGACTGTGAGTTGGCGATGGCGTATTAGTGGAAGAAGGCTTAACCAAAACCTCCAAGCCACGCGATCAGATTCCATTGCATGTAAAAGAACACTTAGAGAATCGATAAACATGAGAGGATGCGCAAATCGCCGTACGGTTGTTCGCCATTCTTCATAGAATTTGGCGGTATACCGAACATTAGAACAGCGGATGATTCCCTTTTCATCATTAGGGCTTATAGCAGGTTCTCCATATGTCATCGAGGAAAGGGCATCCATAAAGACGAATTGGTCTGTTTTGGCTTTAGATAAGATCTGATGTGTTCCAGGTAAGTCTTGGAACTCCTTAACAGTGTGTTCAGATAATAGGAGAATGCCTCCTTCTCCACGCTCAATCCCCGATGAGAGGAAGTCCATGCCAATAAACCCAGTCATGCCACTGGATTCACCATGTAGTTCTTCAAGGAGACAAGTTGTTCCCCGGCGTAGCCCACCACCTAAGAAATTGTCAATGGCAGGAATTCCAATTGAAATGACATTTTTTGGGTCGGGCATTATCCGTTGTCCACCAGTAAAAGTTGCCCAAGCCAATATTGGCAACCGAGTTAATAACGATTTTTCAATTGCTTATTTTTTCTTTGAGTTAATGGAAATTAACTCGGACATTATGGCGTATTAATAATATCTAGGGTAGCTTGAGTTTCTTTATTGCTGTTTTGAGGAGCACGAAGAGGTTGTCTAAGTCGTCTAAATGGCAGATTTCTACAGTCGAATGTAGGTATCGGACAGCAACCGAAATAGCCATCATATGGGCACCCATCCCTGCTCGTTGAATAGCAGCTCCGTCTGTTCCGCCTCCAGTAGCTCCGACTTGTAATGGAATTGAAGCCTTCTCAGCGATTACCTCAAATTGTTTGCGCAATTCTGTGGAGGCTATGGCCCGATTATCGTGCAATCGGAGAACTGGTCCGGCTCCGAGTGTCACTGGAGCAAGATGATAAGGCACATCAGGTGCATCTCCAGTAGCATAAGAATCGATGGCTAATACGATATCAGGAGTAAAGCGATTTCCGATTACTGTAGCCCCATGTAACCCAACTTCTTCTTGGACACTCCAAACGAAGGTAATTTTCCGATCTAAATCTTTCTTTGCGAAAGCTTTTGCTAATTGGATAAGAATGGCACAGCCGAACCGATCATCGATTGCCCTCCCACACAGGTACTTACCCTGAAGAATGAATGAATCCTTTTGGAAAGTAATCGGGTCCAAAAGCCGAACATCTAAGGCTTCAGTTTCTTCCCGGCTGCGCGTGCACAAATCAATTTGGAGTTCCTGCCAGGGAACAACTTGTTTCATCTGGGCGCGATCTATCATGAGGTGTGGTGGCACCATCCCAATTACTCCACGAACTGGTCCAGATTGCGTGTGAATAATTACTGGTCGACTAGGTAGCAGTCGATCATCAATACCACCAATTTTCCGGAATCGCAAACAACCATTGTCCTCAATGTGTGTAACCACGAACCCAAGCTCGTCCATATGGGCGATCATAAGGATATGTGGATCGCCTTTCCCGACGCTAGCATAGAGATTGCCCAAAGAATCCGATTTTAAGGAAAGGATATCACCAATACTTTCACGGATTGCTTCACGAATTGGCCCCTCATAACCAGACACGCCGGTGGAGGCAAGTAACCATTGCATTAATTCAAGCATAGCAAACCGCTCCAAAGGAGGAGTTAGTATCAATTCGCTTTCAAGGATATTTCAGCCTTTGGCTCGTCGTGAACTCCCCTTAGGATTCATCTTAGGACTGGCGTAACCGTAAGAAAACAGCAACCAGAAAAGTAGTTGCACAAAGAACTCCGATTGAAAGTACTATTGGACCAAGGAAGACATACAGATTCATCAGAATAAGAGAACTTTCCCATTGGTATCTGTCGACAGTTAGTTGAATAGTGCAATTTGCTTCTGGGCCGTATTCATTGACGAAAACGAAATGCAATTCACCGGAATGCAGAACGTGGAATTCACCGCTGAAAATCGGTTATTGGGACTTGGTAACTGTAAATTGAGTAACAGAGATACGGATAACTCTCTTCAGCGCTGAGTTCAAATCCCACATTCAGGGGTTTTCGACGCGTGGCAAATACGTGATTATTGGTATATTGGGTCTTGTTTATTTACTAAATCGTCAAAAGAATACCAAAGCAAAGGACTGATTCATGGGTTTACATTATTGTACTCCTTTCAGATGTCCATTATTACCAGAATTGATAGTGAGGGATTTGATGCAGGAGCCAGAGACGCGTCGCACGGACAAAATTGGGCTTCCACCGGGAAGCATTGTATATGTTGGTGACAAGGCTGTTGAAGCCACAGTAGTCTCATATACTCTATTCGATGAAAAATCTGTCAAAGAAAAAGTCATCAATTCCGTTGATGAATTACCAAAGCTACCTAGCGGAAAAGGCGTATTATGGATTCAAGTTAGCGGTCTAGCCAATATTGACTTAATACAACAATTAGGTGAGAAGTTTCACTTGCATCACCTTGTCATGGAAGACATTTTAGCGACGGATCAGCGTCCCAAAGTCGAAAACTATGATGGCCACGAATACATTGTTCTCAAGGCGATTATTAAGAAAGGGTCACGAATGACGCCTGAACAAGAACAAATTAGCATAGTGTTAGGCTCAAATTATGTTCTTTCATTTCAGGAACGCCAGTCGCTAATCTTCAATTCAGTCCAGGAATGGATTCAGGACAACGGGGGAAACATTCGAACTCGAGGTCCGTATTATCTCTTGTATTCCTTGATAGACTCGATCGTTGACCAATATTTCTTGTTCTTAGAAGCTTTTAGCGAAGAATTAGAGGATTTAGAACAGGAATTGGTTTCTGACCCCACACAGAATACCCTTCAATCAATCTACGACTTAAAGCGGACAATGATCATGATGCGCAAAGCTATTTGGCCACTACGTGAGGTTGTAAGTCGATTAGAACGTGCTGAAACCTCTGAAATTAGAGAGCAGTCGGAGCGGTTTTTACGAGATATTTATGATCATGTGATTCGGGTGTTTGAAACTGTGGAAACATATCGTGAAGTGCTTTCTGGGATGCTCGACATCTACTTGTCAAGTATGAGCTATCGCATGAACGAGGTGATTAAGGTTCTAACCATAGTTTCAACAATCTTTATCCCATTAACCTTAATTGTGGGAATATATGGGATGAACTTTCCAAGCATGCCCGAATATCACTTTCCATTTAGCTATCCTATTCTCCTACTTGTAATGCTGGGAATCGGTTTAGGGTTAATCTTGTATTTCCGGAAAAAGCGATGGCTCTAAAAGGAAGTTCTTTCTGTCAAACGAAATAACCGAGTGAATAAGTATCCGAATTTGAAGGGTTTTGAACTCCG
>JABXGS010000018.1 GCA_016550425.1 archaeon | reverse complement strand
CCCCCCCCCCCGCCCCCCCCCGGCGCGGGCGCCCCTAGCCTGGTCGCCCCCCCCCGCGGGGCGAGTTAGGGGTAGTATTGGTGGGTTGGGTGGTGATAAAGGGTAAAGGTAAGCTTCATTGGAAGTGGGTTGTTGCTGTATGTTTTGTGTTTGTGGTGGTATTAGGGATTATTCTGCTTCCGTTATGGGCGTGGTGGTGGGGTGTTGGAACGCAGTGGCCGGGCTCGTTTGTGTATATGGAGCGTCGCTGGTTCGATACGCCGGATGAAGCTGCAGCGCTGATGATGGCAGAAACCTTTGAGTACTCTTTGATTCCCGTCGGTGGGGTAAGCAATTTTTCAGACGCGAGTTTTTATCAAGGGGTTCTCGAGTACTCGGTAGTTCCCATTAGTGAAGCGAGCTTTCTGTCAAATGCGACCTTGTTTCGTTATATGACCATCAATCATACGTTCAATCCGTATGTTACGCCGGGTAGACGAGTAATTTCGTATGTGGCAAACTGTACGTATTTTCTGGCTATGAATATGACATTGAATGCGACCGCGCTGGAATCTGGGGGGAATCATATGCCTGTTGTTTTTGCCTCCCATGATGGTCTTATCGTGCAACGGTGGGGTCCGTATGGTTTTGATTCATCTAGTTCTTCATCTTTCTGGCGGGGAGGGTATTGGGAAATGTCTGGTTACGCTGGTTTTGAATATGAGCGGTTAGGCAGCTATGTTGGACCACTCTATCTGCAGTTGAATTTCACGGATGTGTATTTCGTTGATATGCAACTCTCTATCATTCGGAGAGGTAGGGGGTCATATGGGTGGTATGACGAGTTCTGGTTTTATCAACGGGTAGTTGTGGATTCCTTAGGACAGCCCCTCTTTGTGTCCTATCACGATTTCTACATTGTTACGATTATGTGATCTCGAAACGCCTAAACGGATCAAAGTATTCGCGATGAGTGGATGAACAAATACATGGAACAGGGCGCTGGCATTATTCATCGTTGCTTATAAACGGTCTTTATTGATTAGGAGGCGTGGTGTCTTATTCGTTCCTTTTTTTGCAGCGTTGGAGGATATCTTGCATCTGCAGGTGTTGTGGGTGGTAGAGGGGGTGTGCCATGCAAAAGGTGATGCCTTTAAGAAGATGTGTGGGGTTCCAGGTGGGGCGCTTGTTCGCTCTTGGGTTTGGGCGCCACATGAGGTGGATGGTAAAGCATTCGCCGATGTGTTTGGTTTTGTGGGAGACGTTGATGGAGTTGATGGATGTGAAGTCGTAGAGTTCTAGGTGGTGTTTTTTGAGCCAGGGGCTCCAGTGGTTGGTGAGTCCGATGGTAACGAAGGCTTTGGTTTCTGGGTGGTCTTGGATCATAGCGTCTATGAGGTGTTGTCCGAGTCGGTGGCCTTGGGCTTTTCGTAATACCCAGAGGCAATGGAGGACAATCATCTCTTTTCCGTGGATGGGGTACCCTGAGGCTTCGATGGGAACATATTCAATTTGGCCAACCGGCACGCTATTGAAGATGAGGATTTTCTTTCGAAATCCGTTGGGGATGGCTTTGTTAAGATAGTCGACGCGGTTTTGATATTTCTTTGAGGGCATTGGAGCAAGGCATCGATAGAGTAGTGTCTCAAATTGAGGCGTCCTAGTGATGTCTACGATTTTGATGTCAATCGAGCGTGTCATCGGGGGATGTTTTCTAGACGGTTCTTAAAGAAGCATTTGGGTGACGAAGAAAGAATATTTGGAGCATGGCGCTGGTGTGTTATCGCAGATGATTTTTGCATATTGGATGGATATTTACAGGATGAAAGTATTACAGTTGCTAGTGATGGGTTTAGGGTGATTGCCGTGGATCTAGTGGATAAACGGCTTATCGCGACGTTAATGGGCAATTGTAGAACATCGTATCGATCGCTAGCTCGTCAGGTGGGTATGTCGAGTACAGCGGTGAAGAAGCGTGTGGATAAGCTCATTGAATCAGGGGTAATTCAACAATTCATCCCACAGTTAAGGCTAGAAATGCTTGATGCCGACTTTTTTCTTGCGTGGATAACCACCGACGGATCTGAACATGATGACGAGTTTATTGATGCGATTGGAAGCAATCATATGGTCTTGGAAGTAGCTCGAGTAGGACCTCGCGTGTTTGATGTGGGGGGTGAAGTGAGTGGTACCACAGGTGTTGTGGAATTGGTGAAGTTCTTCCGGGGATTCGATTCTGTAACGGAGGTGAAGTTGCATATATTGGAACCTGTGTTCCCAACGGCTCTACCACCCCAACATAAGTATGTTTACCGTGGACGAAAGGTTACCTTTACTCATTCACAATTACGTGTCCTCAAATGTTTAATTGAAGATACACGAATGCCAACTTCTGAGATTGCATCGCTGACCGGGTTAACCCCCCGTCGAGTCCGTCAAATACTAAAAGAAATTCGGGAAGGCGGAGGAGTTCTTCTGACCATTCGTCCCATTTTTGGTAAGGGGAGTGTCAATAGCTTCTGGATTCTTATCGGGCTTAAAGAGGACAGCATCCCTCCGCATGAAATTGTAAAGTGGTTCCATGAGCAGTATCCATTTGAGTATTGGAATTCCTTCATTTTTGCTGATGAACCCACTTTAATCCATTTTTGTACTGCAAAGAAACTTCACGATATTGAGCTAATCAGTGAATCCGTTAAACAAGCACCTTTTACTCAATGGGCGGAAGCTCAGGTTATGTATCCGCAGAGAAAGTTTGTGGGAATGAGCTCTATTCGGCTGCAAGAGCTTATCGATGACGCTGGTGTCTAGCGCTTAGAAGGCTATTTTAGGTCTACTTCACCCCGTTCGTTTTCCGTTCTTCAACTGATTAGTTTAATATCGGGTTCTCTTTCATCTGTTTGATGCCGTTTTGAAACCACCTGGTTCACTTGCATAGAAATCCCAGGCAAGCCATTCTTGAGCCACTCTGTCTGGTTGCCCAATTGGAGGGGCGACCAGCTGGAGGGAATAATGTTGAGATTAAAAACTCGTAAAGTGATTACAATTGCAATCGGACTGTGTTTTCTTTTAGCCCTCGCTAGCATCAATGTAGGAACCACTGTCGCTCACCGAGGACATCGAACCTATTTTGTATCGGCTTCTGGGGACGCTTCTGGTATCACTGATACGCTAAGGATACAAGCTGCCTTTGACGAAGCAGTCGAACATCGAGGGAGTACAGTTCGATTAGGTCGCGGAACGTTCTATCTGAATAAAGAAATTGTTGTCGTGAACTTCGACGGTACATTCAAGGGGGCTGGGACTGGAAAAACCATCATCCAAAACACCGAAGACCAACCATTCCCCCTTCTCTCAGATCCAATCTTTGGCCTTGAAGGTCCACAACAGGTTGGGTTTGCTCAGATGTTTCTCTTCTACCAAGATGCAGACACCGAGAGTACAGAACGCCACCCATATAACATCAAGATCTCCGACATGACCATTCGTGTTGTAGGTGAATCTGAAGTATGGCATATTCCTGGAGCAGAGTGGCTAACGGCTACCTCTATTAATCCTCTCTGGGTTGCAGGTATATCGCGACTGGAGCTTATTGAAGATGAAGTCTCTTACTTCAACCTGTTCTGTCACCGGTTGGAAATGGAAGGAATTCTAAGTGATGCCTACTTCGGGTTTGGATCCAGTGCTGCAAACGGAATCCAAATCAGCGGTTCCAACTTCCTCTACATTAACCAACTCAAGGGCGTTTTCTCAGTGAAGCATTGTAGCTTCAAATCGATATGCTGTGGTATCGTTGACTTAGGTGTATTCAAAGACTCTCTACTCAAGATCCAACACAATACTTTTGACAGTGTCGCGTGGGGTATGGAAGTTCATCCTGGGAACTCTTTATGCATCATTGCAAAGAATAAGATGCAGGGAATTGGTACAGTGCCCTCTATCTTCGGAGGCGTTGGAATTTACGTCGAGCAATGGGATCCTGTGTTAGCAACGATCCTAATCTATCGCAATAGCATCGAATGTGCTGATGGCGCAACCGGAATGCTGCTTGTGGATGACTCATATCTTGAAAATGGACCCATAACCCTCCAAGGATTTGTATTCTGCAACATAATAATCCTTAGAGGTCCCGAATCAGTCGATATCCTAAATCTTTGCTCCGATGATGTCAAGTTTTATCATAATACTGTTCTTGGACCTTGATCCAAGGTTAGAGAACAACTAGCTGTTACCTGGGAGGTCTTGCCTCCCCCTTTCTCTTTTTTGTTGAATTATAAGATGACCAATAAGGAATACATGGAACAGGGTGCTGATCTGATCCATCGCGGCTTCTGACGTGGCTGTGTTTTAGGAGGCTTACCTCTGCTTATTCTTCTTGATTAACCTTTGACTAGAATTTAGGCGTCTGGAGATCTGTTATTGGTGGGGGTGAGGTATGTCTTAGAGGTTATGGATTTTTATCTATCTTGGGTTAGGATTAGGTGGGATGGGTTATGCGGTTTATTGTATTTGTTGAAGTTCCTCTAGAGGATTTGGAGGAGTATATTGAATCGTGGAAGGATCGCGTGTCTAAGAGTAAGGATGTTAAATTCGTTGTTCCGCCATCGTCGATGCCTGCACCAGTGCATGGTATTACGAGTTGTATGGTCTTTGAGCTTGGTGAAACCATCGTTCCACCTGAGGTTGTTATAAAACAGTTGTTGGCCCCCTTAACTGAAGCCGGACTGAAGGTCAGACTGCAGTATCTGTTTGAAGATAAGAAGCTAGAGAAAGAATTGAAGAAGTTCGGTCAGGGGAAACAGAGAGCATTGGAGGAGTGGAAGCAGAGCACGTATTCTAAGTTAACAGATGTCGGCACCACCAAGCATCTATCGATTTTACCGTTGATAGATTGGCATGCACGTCGGGATAATTTGCGGAAAGAACTAGGGGTATCGTATCTGGTCCGCACAGATGAGAACACGATTCTGTTTGATTTGGGATTGAATCCAAGACAAGAAGACCCGTCACCACTCTTACAGAATATGAAGCAGTTGGATATTGAAGTGAGTAACATTGACACGATTGTGATTTCCCACAATCATGGGGATCATACTGGAGGAAGCAAATGGACAGAAAAGATGACGTTTTCGTTGAGTGGCACACAACTTGATTTATCACATATCAAAGTCTACACTCCTGTGCCGATGAAGTATCCTGGAATAAAGCCAATCCATACAAAAGATCCACGAGTTATCGGACCCGGTGTGACGACCAGTGGGTGTATCGCGAATGCCATGTTTTTCTTAGGCTCCGGGCTAGAACCAGAACAGGCACTGGTCGTTAATGTGGAAAAGAAAGGCATCGTATTAATTGTAGGCTGTGGTCATCAAACCTTACCTAAGCTTCTTGACCGGGTTGCAGCGTTATTTGATGTACCACTTTATGGTATAATTGGCGGACTCCATTACCCCGTTGAAGGCGGTCCAATTGAAATTGCAGGAATGAGCCCCTATTCGTATTTTGGCACAGGAAAAGAACCATGGAATCCTATTACAACAAAAGAGCTGCAAGCAAATATTGCGCTCTTGAAACAACAACAACCCAAGATTGTGGCCTTATCACCACATGATAGTTCGCCACTCAGTCTCAGAATGTTTCATGAACACTTTGGGGCCGCCTATCGTCATGTGAGGGTAGGCGAAGAAATTCGCATTTGAAATCTAATTCAATTCTCAGTAACCTGTTAGGCAACGTTGAGAGGAGTTTCACATTCTGAAATGAAGGTTTGTCGTCTGGGTGTAAATATGGTGAATTAATTCAGGAAAAGAGGGTACTGGCGTAATCCATCGCAGCTTCCCTAGTGGTTGGTTTAATAAAATCCTGTGTCTTGGATTCAATAGCCTCTGGATTTTTGTCGGGTGAAAATTCGTAAAACCTCGGGTATATATTCTGTATGCATCTAAAGGGTGGCTAGCCTCTGGAGGGCAGAATGGAATCAGTCAATTTACCTACATGGGCTTTTCCACTTCGATGATCACTGGAATGGAGGTGAGATCAATGAAATGCGTGTTGTGTGTTGAGTATCGTTCACCTAAGGATGAGGCTCGCGGGAAACAACTGTTGGATCTTCAAAAGAAGGTGGCTGAAAAAGCAGAGGAATGGACGAAAAAGGGCTTGATTAGTCCTGACGTAACGTTGTGGGCAGACAATACTGGACGAATCATGTATTGGTTCCCCTTTGAGAGCATGGAGAAATTCGCAAAGTTCTATGGACACGAGGAAGTGCAAAAACTGATGGCTATTGCTTCCGGCCTTCTCGATGATATCAGCATTCGGTTACTCCGACCTAGCATTGATGTGAGTGACCTCAAATAATTTTGGGATGCTGTGCCTCCCCCGCTCTCTCTTTTTTTGCGTTTTTTGTTTGGTGAGTGGGGGGTGAGGTTTTATGGTTGTGGTGGGTGGTGCAAATACGGCGCTCATTATACCTTATAGAGGGAATCTAAGGAGTGTTTGAGTTTTCCCGACGCCGGGAACGGCGCGTATTTCGTCAATGACTTTGGTTTTGAGGTCCTCGAAGGATGCCTCTTCTAGGATGGCTGAGAGGTCCCAGGTGCCAAAGATGCCGTGGATGTCTTTGATGCCTTCGATTTTTTCGAGGTCGGCTTTGACGACCTGTAGAACGTTGAGGTGTTCTTTTGGTAAGACTTCAATTAAGATAATGGCGCTGGCGGGACCTGTGAGCTTTCCTTTCGGGTTTTTTAGTTTTTTTGTCATTATAATCAATGTTGAAGTATGGTCTGTGAATTATTAATATTCTTTCTTCTGTGGTCGGTAGATTCTTCCCTACACTCGGCAGTAGTGTCTGCCTTTATCCGAGTTGTATCAATTTGGGTAACCAAAAAGGAATATCTGGAGCAGGGTGCTGGGGTCATCCATCGCTGCTTCTAGCTGGCGAAAACTATCGTATGGACGGCTTTTCCTCCCTGTTTTTTATTATTTCGTTTGAGTGGATTTTGTAATTCACTTGTTCATGTAATTCATCGCGATTTCTCGAATGATATTTAGGCGGGGGTGTAGTAGGACTGGGTGTGTTGGGCTTGCCTAAGAACTGCAAAATGACTGCTTACTAAAAGGGTGGGTTTCATGGGGTACAGGAATGATGAAACAGGGGATAGATGCGGAATAATGATCGTGCTACTGGTTGTTTCCTTGATTGGTGGTATCGTAGTGGGTTGTGGCGGGAGCTCACTAGTATTTCAGGGTTATTTTTTGATCTACTGGTATCAAGAGCCCATAGGGCTGATGCTTCAAATTTTGGGCATTATCATTCTAGTGGTCGGTATCTTCGGCATTTTCTATTGCTGTAGCTTACTATACAGAAAGTGGCAGGGAAATAGATAGTTCAAATGAAACTTTACAATCACGGCGGAGAAACAGGGTTGCATCCTCTCCACTGCTCTCTTTTCTATTTGAATAAGTGAAGCTTAATGATCCTTCGATTCTTGATAGTAGGGGGATTGGGCGAGGAGGCGTTTTTGGGCTGAGCCTCGGAAGAGTCGGCCGAGGTAGCGTTTGAATCCGATGGTGCGTTTGAGGTCGTCAATGTATTGGTCGTAGGTGTGGTGTTGGTATTGTAGGAGCTGTTGGGATTCGGTTGTGTCTACCCAATCAGTGTAGTACCACTCTTCAGGCTTGGTTGCAACGCGAAAGGCGGACTCTGGTAGCATTCCGACTCCCATGGCGTTGAGGATTTTAGCAATGAATTCGCGTTGAAGCATCTGGCTGGATTTACCGCCTCCAATGAGAAGGACTTTGTTCAAGGTCTTGGCAGTGACTGCATGGGCAAAGGCGGTGCCGACATCGCGGGTATGGACAAATTCGATGCGTTGGTCGAGGGGAATTTCGAATAACATCGGGTCAGCTTCGCCACTGATGCGTAAGCCGGGGACCGCGACTAGACGGAGGATGGTCCAAGGCAGTGAACTGGCCCGAAGCGCTTCTTCGCATTTGACTTTCGTGGTGGTATAGGTGTCAGTAGGGTGAAGGGGGTCATCCGCTGTTCGTGGTGGAGGGAGATGCATGCAGGGCCCCAAAACGGATATGGAACTAGCATAGACGAATTTGGGTTTTACTGGCAACGCTTCTGCCGCTTCGATTAGATGTAATGTTCCCCCAACATTCACGGTCGTGGTGAAATCGGGGTCTCTTTCACTTTGAGGTGGAAGGATTGCCGCTAAATGAATGATGCAGTCAACGCCCTCAACGATGTTCCTTGTCGTGTCGACATCTCGGACATCACCCCAAACTGTTTCAAAATCGCCATACTTTTGCAAACTCTTGGCAGTTTTTTCGTTTTGTGTTGTTTGCAAATCAAAGCATCGAATCTGGTGGTTCTGCTTGAACAGAGCTAACAGCGTACTTTCTCCAATATTTCCAAAGGCGCCAGTTAATAATACTAACATGTTCGCATACTAATGAGCTCTTCCTCTTTAACTCTAACTTAGATATGTATAGGCTACTATGCCGTTGTAATAATTTTAAATTGATATGTTAGAAACTACCACGGTATTGGGTTACAAAATGAACGGAGACTTTTTCTTTGTCCGAGAAGGTTAGGGTAAAGCTTGAATCAACGATGATAGGTCCCTTATGGGCAAGGGCAACCTACAGTCAGCAATACCCGGAATTGTTAGCCGATGAGCAATCGGTTCAACTAATTAAGCAGGTGAAAGCAATACACCCAGACGCCAAGGCAGAATTTGACGCTATGGAGCAGTTTGTTGACGAATTTTATGGACTCACATTTTTGATACGCGCTCGAACCTTTGATGAGGTGATCAAACGGTTTCTCGAAGACCATCCAGCGACAACTATTGTGAATCTCGGGTGTGGATTGGATACAACCTTTTTTCGAGTCGATAATGGGCGCATCCTATGGTATGATTTGGATTTGCCGGAGGCAATCGCATATCGTCGGCAGCTACTGCCAGAATCTAATCGGAATATTTACCTCGCCAAGTCGGTGTTTGATACATCGTGGCTGAACGACATTCGGGTGATTCCGGAGAAAGGTATACTCTGTTTTGCTGGGGGGCTGTTTCATTATTTCCCTGAAAACGAAGTGACTAGGCTTCTTGAGACGATGGCGCTTCAATTACCACACGGCGAACTCATCTTTGATATGCCCTCAAGGTTGGGGCTTCGTCTGCTTAGGCGACGCTTTCAGTCATATGGCATCGAAGGAATTGACCTCCACTTTGGATTGGGCAACGCACGGAAACAAATTCCTCACTGGTCACAACGATTACGAGTCCTTGATTGGTTTCCCATGTTTAGTCGCATCACAAAGAATCCCAAATGGAAATGGAAAACCCGTATGATGATGCGGCTAAGTGACTGGTTTAATATCGCATCCTTTGTTCACGTCCAATTCACACCCTAATATCTCTCGCATGGCTCAAAATCGCCATGTACCGTGGTTGATGCTCTTGGTCTGGAGGTGGTGAGCGATTGTGAGTCACGATAAAGGAATACTGAGAGCAAGGTGGTTGTGTTTTCTATTACTGCTTATAAGTGGCCGATTGTTTAGGCGGCTTGTCTTCTCTATCTCTCTTCTTTTGGGGGTTGTCAGTGTGAGCGACATTGATCTTCTGATTTACAATACTTGGTATGTGGGTCAACTATTGGATATTTATTACCTAACGGTGAATAATGAGTGGTTGGGGTGTTCAAAGGGTGCCGTTGGACGTAGTGGATAAGGGTATTTTAGTTGAGCTCTATGGGAATTGTCGGGCAACATATCGCGGTATTGCCAAGAAACTAGGGCTGACAGCGACCAGTGTGAAAAAACGCGTAACCCTACTCAGAGAAGAGGGGTTCCTAAGTCGACCCTACGTGCTGTTATCGTTGGCCACGATGGATGCCGATTATTGCATTGCCGAAGTGAATACGGATGGAATGGAACAAGATGAAACCTTCTACGATCGAATCGGTGCCCACCCTTCGGTGTTTATTGTCTTAAGGATTGGTCCTCAAAGAATCTGGGTGATTGGGCAAGTCATTGGCCCAGTGGGACTGTTTGACTTGGGACGCTTCCTTCGAGGACTGAAGAGCGTGGAGGAAGTGATGATTAATTTCATGTATCCAGTATCACCAACGCCCCTACTCTCGGGTTCTCAGTACACCTATCGGGGTAACAAAGTTACCTTCACCAAGCCCCAATTACAGGTTCTTCGCAGCCTCTTGGATGATGCGCGGGTATCAGCTATAGAGATTGCTAAAGAGATTAACCTCTCTGCACGACGCGTCCGACAAGTGCTTCAGGAGCTGATAAACGGGGGTGGACTGTATTTCACCATCTTTACCAAGATGAGTGCTGGTGGTGTAATCCCGTTTAATATCGTCGTCGATTTTGATGAAACCAAGGCGTCTCCTCATGAGATTACAAGATGGGTGATGGAACACAATCCCTTCGAATACTGGAATACCTGGTTGTTTGCTAACCAACCCAGGCTACTCCATTTTTGTACGGCAAAAGATATGCAAACAGTTGACGCCATCACGAATAAGACGAAAAAGGCGGAGTTCGCAAAGCGAGTGGGGTCAGTTATTGTGCGGCCGCAGACATTTTTTGTTGGACTTGGTCACATTCGCTTGGCCAAACTGGTTGGGGTGGACGTGGCTAATCATCGCGTGGAATTTTAATTTTGCACCACAGGACTTGATTACACACCACGTGATTCCTTTGAACGGATTAACTAATTTCCGTTTATCACCCTGTTGGTTTCGAAAAAATCGATTTCGAGGCATGTTTTCGTATTTTTGTTAATTCTTGTGGTTACGCGGTCTTTTATCCTAGTTGATGCCTTTTTGGAATCGATGGGGTCAAGCCTTGGAGGCAAATAGCGCCTTGAAGGAATTGAACAAGGTTTCTAGAGACATTTAACAAATCCTCTCACAATTCATCGCCCTTCATCTGGTGGGATTGCCTTTACGATTGGAAAGGAGACCCCCAGGAAGTAGTTATCAATGAAGTTGAAATGGAAAATTGTAGCTCTTGGAGTCCTGCTGGGCATTCTTAGCCTAGCCACTATTTCGCCGTCTCTGGCGCAACCATGGTCTGAAAATTTTGATGGAGGAGTGCTCCCACCTGGTTGGACCATACTTCGTGGTGCTTTCACCTGCGCTGGCAATCGGCTCGAAGGTTCTGGTGATGAGTCCTTCAACGATGTCACTTATGGCAGCTCAGTGGCAATGGGCACATGGAGTTTCGAATGCAACCCCGATGCGACGGGAGGTTTTACTGATCGTATTATCATCTTCTTCATGGCCTCAGATATCAATCCGTCTTCTAATTGGCCAGATAATGGGTACGCCTTTGTCCGTGATCCTACTGAAGGTTGCTGGCGTATAATCCGACAAAGTGGCGGGGCCTTTCGTCCGTTACGACGAAGCTATGAGTATCTGGAGGGGTCGGTATCCGTTGTGATAACACGTAATGAAACCGACTTTATTCACATCTGGATTGAAGATGACCTTGTTATGTATACTCAAGATACTACTCTTTCGTCTTCAGAATACTTTTACGTCGAGTGCGAGCCAGGGACATGGATCGATGAAATTGTCGTCAGTGACACAGTTGATAGAAGACCTGTCGAAAATGGTGGAAATGGTGTAAATCATGAAAATGGTGGTCTTAGAATTATACCAATTGAAACCATTGCCTTCGCCATTATTGGTGTCGCGGTTATCATCCTCATTCTCGGTCTTGTTCTTCTTCTCCGACCGAAGAAAGTAGGACCATAGTGACTTCAGACCTCTTCGTAATCTATCTGGGGAGGCCTAGCCTCCCCTCCATCCGTTTTTTAACCAACGGAAAGGTCTGGACTCGAGTAAGCGAGAATTGGGAGTAAAGCAATGAAGTATTCGGAGTTTCTGCAAGCGCATAAAGACCTAATGACCCAATCGAAGATGAGCGGTGTTGAACATGAAGATGAACGTGTTCTCCCTATCTACGAAACGGATTGGGTTCAAGTCATTTTTGCCCAGCTTCCACAGCGCTCCGCTAGTTGCAAAATCATTGTCGAAGTATCCTTCCCTACTTGGGTGCACGATTTGAGTGTTACAGGAGCTGCTAACGACCAGTCTCCCAATCATACTCCACAATTACAGAAAGTATTGCGTGACCAGATTCGTCATTTAGAATATCTCCTCAAGCTAAGTCATGCAGGATTTCGCCTAGCAATCATCGCGGAAGAAGGGGTATGGAATGCGTGGACAGTAGTAGAAGATCCTCCCTCACAAGATCTATTTCTTCTCCTTTCACCTCCCGAACCTACGCTATAGCCGTCATTTTTTTCTTTGTATTTGATAGTCACCGACTAAAATCATGCTGACCAAGTAGATTCCTTTTTGAATGGCTCTTTTTTTTCAGCCGCTTATTTTGGTCGTTGGATTTTGGGAATGAGATGATTGAGGAGGATAGTGGTGTCTGCAGCTTGTCGGAGTTCCTTGGCAAAGGCGTGTTCGAAAGCGGCAACTTCGACGACTTTTCCCATTGTTTGGATGCTTTGGACAGGATAGGTGAAGTCTTTGTCGCCTGAAACGAGGAGGGCAATGTCATAGGTATCATGGTGGGCAAAAGTGAGCATGTCGGTGACGAGCATCACATCAATGCCTTTCTCAAAAGGCGTACCCTGATATTGTCGGAGGGGCAACGTCTTGACTTCGAACCCTAAATGCCCTAATTTATCGAAAAAGCGTTGTTGAGTGGGTGTGTTGGCACTGGCGCCATAATAGTAGGCTTGAATGAGTTTTCGGTCACCAGTCAATTCGGTAACAAGTTGCGCAAAATCGACCCGGATTTTGAGTGCATCTGCCGCATGAAACACATTGCCGGCGTCAATAAAAATACATAATCTGTTTTGTGACATGCTCTTCCTGATCTCCTTTGTGGCTTGATATTATGTTTGTCTTCAAGAATCTATTCGCTGGTTGGCAACTGCGTTTATAAAGACATATACGCACCAACTGGGTATGACCTGGTTGGATAAATTCAAGGCGGCGCTTGAACAATTTGTTGGCCGATCTGGTGCCCAAAAGGTATTCGACGATGGGCAGCCGGTTTCTGCTCGAAGTAGTCCGAAGCGAAAAGCGAATTGGATGAAAGGGGCAATGGAAAGGCTCGATGCCCTAGTCGATGATGAGAGCACTCGACAGCAAATCATGCAATGCTGTTCTCATCGCTTTCCGCAGGCTCGTATTAAGAAACTCAAACGGGAATATGAACGACACGGCGATATTGATGAACTCTTGAAATACATGCAGACGGATAGTTCTTGGTATGGCTTATCCTATTATGAATATCCAAAGCGTGCAGGAAATATTATCTATGTAACCAAAATCCCCTACGCTCCCCAGCGCTTTGAAGCCTCAACCACGCCTGAAGCTAAACGGCGTGCCTACTGCCATTGTGGATGGGTGAAAGCCTCACCGACTCCCATTTCCAAGACCTTCTGTTTCTGCGGCTCTGGCTGGTATAAAACCCTCTGGGAAGGCATCCTGGGCAAACCCGTTCGCGTTGAAGTTATCACCACAATTGTCAACGGTGGTGACGAGTGCACGTTCGCTATCCATCTACCCGACTAGTATCTTTATTAGATAGGTGCTTTCTGTGCATAAAGAATTAGAATCCGACTTCTTTTGATAATAGCATTATCTGGTGAGAGTCTTGAAAGCCTTACCGAATCTGGAAGCATCTGGTGCTCTGGCAATTGCAGAGTGCCTTTCCAGAATTTCAGGAGGACGAGTCTTAGACGTAGGGACCGGTAAAGGCAACTTTATCGAGGCACTCATGAAGGCATTGGAATCCTATGACAATTTTATTGGCATTGATGTCACAAGCAAGGATTTGGAAAAAGCCCAAGAAACATTTCAGAAACAGCCGGTCCAGTTCATGGAGATGGATGCGAATCATCTGGGCTTTGCAGATGCCTCCTTCGATACTGTGTGTATTGCGAATTCTTTGCATCATTTAGCTAATGTGCCAAAGGTTTTGTCCGAGATGAATCGGGTGCTCAAGCCAGGTGGGCATTTCCTTGTTGAAGAAATGTATCGTGATGGCAAACAAACTGATGCTCAACACACTGATATTTTAGAACATCATTGGACCGCAAAAATCGATCGCGTGCAGGGAATCACCCATCACGAGACCATGACGCAAAATCAAATCGTGAACATGCTTGAAGCGCTTCGCTTCACTAACTTAGAGGTCTTGGATTCTTCGCGTCGTGTGTACTGCCTTTTTTGTTCGCAACGCTTTGAATGTGAAGATCCTAAATCTGAATCCATAATCGCGTCTTTTCTCAAAGGCATGGATAAGACACTTGACCGGTTGAAATCTAGCGAAAGATTGCCAGAAATCGTGGCGGAAGCTGAAAAGCTCAAACTCCGCGCAAAAGAAACTGGGGTTGCTAGTGCGTCCATCTTTTTTGTTGTTGGGCGGAAGTAACCTAAATTCGAATGGCAAAATGACTCAGGAATTCGATGCTTCTAGAGCGGTGGGAGAGGGGGTGGAACTGGAATTCCAATCATAAAGCTATTGCTTAAGTTGAGAGCGAAGAGTATGAGGAGAAGGAGAAGAAAGGCGATGAAAAAAGTTCGATTGGTACTTTGATAATCTGGTTCTTCATTGTATTTTTTGGCTTGGATGACGATTCGAAGGCAGCAAAGTTGCCAGACACCGATGGCAATGAAAATTACTCCTAGACTTCCATAGAGTGAGTTGAGGAGAATGTAGTAGGGAGGCGGTAGAGAAGGCGTGGCTACCATGAGAGTGAAAAAAATCCCACTCAACGTGAAGATTATGGGGATAAGGATGAGTTCTTCTGGCCAAGAATCTACCTCACGCCTTGACATCACCATTCCTCTAAACGAGTTGAGAGAATTCCCAGGTTAAATCTTTTCTGTAAAGGTAACGACTAGTTAGTGTTAACGACGTTTCCAATATACAATACTCACTATCACTACAATGCTAATTCCTACTCCGATTGGGACAAGGACGATAACAGGATTAATTGCTGGGACTGGCGTGGTTGCAGGAATGATGTGCTGTTCTACAATCCAGTGGTCTTCGATGGCATTATTATTACCTGTGATAACAATAACAAGGTCGTAGCCAGGAATAATCCAAATATATTGACCTAAATAGCCACGAGCACAATAGGCGCCTAAAAGGGGATAGGTCCACCACAGGTACCCGTATCCATCGGAATTCGGGCTATTTGGGATGAAATTATGATGGTTGGCAGAGGATTCTAGCACCCAGGAGGTTGGTACAACCTGTTGGTCTTCCCATTGACCTCCGCGTAACATGAGATAACCAATCTTTGCCATGAAGCGTGGAATCAGGTAGAGATCAGAGCCTCCCATAGCGTGACCATTGGAATCTCCAGGCCACACAAACCACGTGATGCCTAACGGGGTGAAAAGAAATTCATCTGCAAAAGTGGTGGTGTTCATTCCTGAGGCTTCAGACACAATGGCGGAAAGAACATGGGCTCCTCCTGTATTATAGGTCCACACTTCGCCTGGTGCATGTTCCATGGAGCGGTTGAGCATCCATTGTACCCAATCGCTACTGTTGACAATAGCGCTGTAATCGTTAAGGGGGTGCCCCCAGGGATAAGATGATTCGTCCCAGGGGAGTCCTGAGGTCATGGTAAGAAGGTGCCGAATAGTAATGGCTTCTTTTCGTTCATCCATATTATCGAAAGTACGGTCGGGGAAATAGTCCAACACATAATCGTCTACACTGCTGATGAGACCTTGGGCGAGGGCAATACCCACCAGGATCGATGTGACACTTTTTGTACAGGAGTGAATCTCGTTTGCAATATTCACACGGTCGGGATCGCCAAAGTAGTTTTCATACACTAAGTGACCGTTTCGGACAATGAGTAATGAGATGATATCATTTCGCCAAATTCTACTTGAAATCGCCGTTTCCATCTCCTGCAACCGTGTACCATTAATCCCTTGAGAATCTGGTGTCGCTGTAGTCCATTCTTGAGTGGGCCAAATGTTCGAATATGAATGACCTGTTACGGTTGCAGGGGAGAAAGGTAAGACGAATAACACGGAGCAAAGAAGAAAAAAACCAATGAGCTGGGGAACACGAGATACCATGGGGTTCACCCATTATTCAACAAAAAATCTCATGATAAAAGATTATAGAAACCATGTGGTTCGAATTCAAACGGAAACTAGCCTGTTTTATTCCTTTTTCCGCAGACAGAAGTTAATTTTTCAAGAATCTATTTTCATTTCAGAAATAATGCTCAATTCGAACACGTAATTTTTTAGGGTGCTTTGAGACAAAATAGCGGCTCAATTTAGCATGTTGTTATAAACATTAGATAGATCAGATGAATGGACTAAGCACTCTGTATTTCTGTGTATTTTAGCTCTTAGCCGGTCTTGAAGTCGGTTAGATATTTAAAGGATGTTGCGAATTGCTCCGCTAGTCTGGTTATTAAGAAGTTACGCGGCTCTTGACTGCTATCTAATAATTTCTGGTTAGTCTGTGGGTCTCGGAGGCTTTCTGAACTTCAGATTAGCAAACTAACCAAAGGTCATTGTAGTGCCAAATGCAAGTACACAGAAATTAGAAAACCTTCAACCCTTTCAACGAGGAATTACGATACATTTTCAGGTCATCAAGACTGAAGCCGTTCGCAAAGTGAAAAGCCGACATGACGATTCGAACCACCGTGTTGCAGATATCCTCATCGGGGATGAAACTGGATTGATGCGCCTTACACTCTGGGATGATGAGATTTCACAAGTCGAAGACGGGAAAGCTTTCCGACTTGTCAACGGACAATCAGGACTGTTTCAAGGCCATATTCAAGTAAGCTTAGGACGAAATGGAAAACTCGAGCTATCTGAGCATACTATACCTGAAGTAAATACCAAGCGAAATCTATCAGCAAAAACGCATCCTGCATCCACTCGTTCGAAGGGTCATAAAAAATCCAACACTCGGCGAGAAGTGCCAGTTCGCCGGAGCCGTGGGTTTAAATGGTCACGAATTGACCGAAAATCTGACTAAATATTGATCTTAGTCTACAAGTAAATTCTAAAAAAGAAGAAATTGGAGGCTAGGCCAGATTATTGTGGCTGAACCTCCGTTTGCATTAATTTGGTTTTAGTAACGGCTGCGTCCGCGGTCTCGGCTACCACGCCGTGAGCCGCCGCCACCGCGACGATAGTCTCTGCCTCCTCCACCACCGCCATAGCTTCGACGGCTGTAACCGCCGTAGGAGCGACGAGGTGGGCGTTCGTGTTCAGCGGCAGAGAGGTCATTATCCATATCGATTTCGTCAACTTCAGTTTCTGCGTCTTTGAGTTCACCGTAACGTCCGATGTTTAATCGGAGATGTCCTTGGAATAAGCTGGTATAACCATTTTCTAGTCGGTAGCTTTTTTCTGCTTCTACTGTGTCAATCATGTCGTCCCACAGACTTAAGACCACGGTGCCCGTGGAGTCGCCGGCCACGGCATCTAATACGCGATGCGTTTCGCCGTCACGACGGGAGGTGACTTCACGTTCTTCACCTTTTTCGACGACCTTGAAGGTGATGTTCAAACTTTTCATACGGGGTCGCAAATCTGCGACTGTTGCCTCAACAGGCTCTCGATCGTAGCTCATTTTCGGTACCACATATCTAAATCAAATCAGGCTTCCCAAAAGAGAACGTAACTCGGGGCTCAACCATATCTGGAATCTCGCCCAACCACAATTCACATTTCGGTGCTGATACACCAGCCAATCCAACGCCAGTATATAAAGCCTTGCTTCATATGTTTCCTTTGTCATCCGAATAGAGTATTATTTTTTCACTTCTTTTGATGGTGGTATTTCTCACCCGTTCGGTCTACTTTTCCGTCGTCTTGTAATTCCTTGAGATGTAGCTGAATCATGATTTTTTCCCAGTAGCGTAAAAGCGGTTCCTGATAGGGGAACTTACGATAAATGGGTTTATACTCGACAAGCTGGTCAAGTGTTTTCGGTGAATCGAGGAGATCAAGAATTCGTTGATTTCTCGTATCGAGGTGTTTTAAATAGGTCTCCCATTCGGATTGGAGGTTCGAGCTGATAATGCCACGATGTGAGGAAACGACCGTACTTGCAGGCAGCTTTCTTAATCGTGCAATTGAGTGACGAAATTCGATCAAGCTTGATTCTTGGTGGCCATACCAGGGGAATGAGGTGAGGTCATAGTCGAAGGAAAAAAGGATGCGTTTGGGTGCATGATAGAGACAATAGTGGTCAATGGTATGTCCTGGCGTGTAAATTGGAGTCAGATCAACATTCCCTATTTGGAAATGGGTGTCCTCGGTATAACTATGGGTTGGTCGGCAATTCTGAAACCCCGTTTGAGTTTGGGCAAATTGCTGCCAAATCGGGGCTAGGACTTCTCCGACAAAACGGCCTGAAAGCGCCATTAAGTCTCCACTAGTACTGAAAGCTTCTTGTGGGACGAAAATACGGCGGTCTCGAAACACCCAGTTTCCCGCTGAATGGTCGATGTGTGAATGGGAATTAATGATGTAGTCGATTTCAAATTCGCGGTCAAGGGCTTGTACCTGGGAAATCCCACATCCTGTGTCGATTAGCACCGTTTCCTTGGAAGTTATAAGGATAGAATGCGATCGGGGGAATCGTCCTTTATTTTCACCATGGACTAGGTAAATTTGGTCAGTAACTGTCTCTAGGTGTGTTTGGACCATGAGAATCGCGTTCCAAACTTCTCTTAATTTACTCAATTAAGTTGTTGGATGAGGCATTCACCCACGAACTTTGCGCATTTTGGGGGTTTAAGATGGTTCTCCTGTAAAAAGAAGTGTCGCCGAATGTTCGACGGAGACATAAAACGCCTGTCTGTCAACAGAAGTATTGGTTCCCCATCAGCATCACCGACTTCAAGACAGGAACTGAATCATCTCCATAGTGGAATCTTAGAGATTTCATTCGGTGAACAAAATGAAGACACAGGCTAGGGACAGCAAATGAAGACACAGACAGTATTAGGCTTACAACTACCAATTGATCAACTCCTTGGACAATTTATTCACTATTTGCTTATCGCCTGGGGAGTTATCCTCTTTATTGGCAACTTCATTGCTGTAGTGCTAATTGCCTTTGGCGTGATTTTTTGGCTATCAGGTTGGAAGCCTTCACGTGGTCGACAAATGACCGTCGGAGGAATCGTCCTTTTTGTCACCATGCAATTAATAGTGTTCAGTACACCATGGATTGCTTTTCTGTTCTAACAAGGAATGAGTTGGTATTTTCTTCTTTGCTAAAGACAGAGGTAGTGGACTAACTGCTTGGTCATGTTGACCAAGTCATCGATGCGAATCCATTCATCGGGTTTGTGTGCGGAGAGGTTGTCAAAGGATGCAGCACCCATTCCAATGATATTGTCAATTTCACAAGCCTGAGTGATGAAACCCATATCTGTGGAGGCAGAAGCGCCACCAATAATGAACTCGTTGTCTTGGTAGTTATGAACAGCTTTGAGGGCTTCTCGCATTTTTTGTGCGTACTTACTGGAGGTGTCCGCCTTGAATGGGTGATACGAATGGATAAAGGTGGTTTTCACATCCAGGGCTTTGCTTTTGACCTTACCGCGCTTTATCGCTTGCTCAATCTCTTCGACGATTTGGTCATAGGTCTCTTCGGGAATATAGCGGCGGTTGATGATCACTTCACAGTCGGCAGGTACGATGTTGCTCTTTGTTCCCCCACGAATTATGTCGATGTTAAACATGGGGGTGACTTTGTCTGATGGGGCGCCTAGAGACTGCAAGAGAGGAACGATGGGAATGCTTGATTCACGTTTTTCCACTTCGATTTTTAATTTGCGTAACTCATGGAGAATGGGAATCATGGCTTCAATGGCATTGACTCCCATGAAATTCATGCCAGAATGACAACTCCGACCCTTGGTTGTGATTTTCACGTCCACATTGCCTGCAACTCCTGCAATAATCAAAGGCATCTGTCCTCCAAACTCGGTATTAATTACATGCCCTTCGACATAACCGTGCTTAGCTAGATGGTAGATGCCTGGATACATACCAATTTCTTCATCGGTACAAAAGGTGCAGTTAATATTGAAGTGAGGTTTTAGACCTAATTCCTGTATGATTTCCAAGGCAACTAGGATGGAGGCGATGCTGCTTTTCATGTCAATGGCTCCACGTCCATAGAGTTTGCCATCTTCAATGACGGCGTTGAAGGGATCTTTAGTCCACGCTTCTTCGATGGGGACCACATCCATGTGCGCATATATGGTCACTGTTTCGTGTTGGTTCTGGTTTTGGCGCGCAACTAAATTGATACGAGGGCCTTCCAGCGTAAAAGGGATCATAGCAATTTTTTCTGGAGGAACAACGACGCGTTCGGTGTGAAACTGAAGTTTCTGAAATGCTGGTTCCAAGTACTGAACCATTTCTTCGTAGTTGTTTCCTGGTGGAACAACGGTGGGAATGCGAATTAGGTCCTTTAGCACATTGATAAGGCGTTCTCGCTTGGTTTCAACGGCTTGGAACACCATTTCAGAATTTGGTTTTGATCTGGGGGGTTTTCGCTTTCGTGTAATCATATCTTTTGATGAACGAGTAATGGTTTTCACATTAGATATAGAATAATGGTGCTCAAAAACCCCCTAATACAAATAAGTAAACTGAATGCGGTCTTCTTAACCGGAATGGAATTTCTGAGCAGTGTTCCGAAACGCCTTTACATACACTTTCAAAGACAAAACTGATGAATTCTGTTCTTCAGGCTTTTACCCGCCACTCCGAGACTGTTCGCGATTACATCGTAGCTCTAATCCAAGTGGATTCTGGAATCTATAATATTGAACAACTGAAGACGATTCTACAAGAGCCTGATACAACCGTTCGGTTGGAAACCGAGTGGCTCCACTCGCTTCTCCAGCTCTTATCCTATGTTCAGAAATACATGCAACTTGTACAAAACTGGGTCAATCATACCCAAGGGCTTCTTAGGAATCTGGGCGCATCTCAACGAGAACTCAGCAGATATGATAACCGAGAGGTACCCGCTTCGAAAATTCTGCAGAAAAAGCAGCTAGACCAGAATTATCTTCGCTGGGTGCTTGAAGACACAGCACAAGAACTTGACCGATTGATAGTCTCTGTTCATCAATTAATCGCTGAATTACCCACCTTCCTTCAATTAATTGAACAATTTGGTGGTCCATTTGTTGGCAATTTTCGACAAATAGCGGTTGCTTGGGAAGCGAATGCACGTCGTGATTTCTTAGTGCCTCTTTCTACTATTCTTCAAGAAGTTGATACGACCGCTGATTCATCCATTATCCTTCAGCAGTTTGCACGGTATTTAGATACGATTGTCCAAGTCGTTTCCGTATTGCCCATGTTTGTCACCGAATCGTCCAAACTCACTACCTATTCACCGGAAGCGCTTAGTTCGAGTGAATGGCTCGTCAATCAACTTATCGAAGGCACAGAACAACTTCGACAGTTTGTCCAAATTCGCTCACAGGTTTATTCTGTATTAATCAATGAACAAAAGGCGCTTTGGCATGCAGTTATTCCCGCTGATACTCCCGTTGAACAGGTTATAATCACAATGGGAATTAATCCTGCGCAAAAAGTGGCAGATCTTATTCCCAATCCTTTCCCCATGGATACTCTACCCTTAGCGTTTAAACAAGCTGAAGAAGCGCTCACGATATGGGCGGCTACTATTGAAGCATCAGTGCCTTATCTCAACAAAGCTTTGGTTCTCAACCAAATATTACAATCACCGGCTGTTGCCAAATTCTTACAAGCTGAACAGCGGCGATTAGAAATTTATCACGAATGGCACCCACGAATTACCGAGACCTTTAAGGCACTTAAGAAATCATTGTAAGCAGCTCAATAACGAATGTTCTTCCTCAAGAAACCTTCTTTGATTCGTTCCTTAATTGTTTCAAAATCACTGCCCACAATCTCAATCTTATTTAAATCAGCTTCCCCTAATCCTTGTTCCTTAGCAAGTTGAACCATTTTCATTTTCTCAGGATTTTTCCCCACTAACGCAAAGGCAACGGTGTCAACAGCTACCGCATCCCGTCCAACAAGAAATACATTCGCTGGAATACGTTTTTCGATTTTCGCAGCCGGTGATGGAAAAACAGCGGTACCATCAATTACAGCTAAATCAATTCCACCCACCGCTTTGAATAAACTAAGCACGACAGCTTCCAACTTCTTGTGATACACAGCTTTCTTTCTCATCGGTGCTAATCCAAACAGGTTCTTAATCACCGATCCCTTGGAATATCGACGCAAGATATGCGAACTAACTAGCACGCGGTTTTCAAAAAGCAGATGTGATAATTCCATCTCCTCTCCAGCAATATCTGACTTCTTTGTCTTCATATCCTCGGAGAGATTAAATGGCACAACACGGTCCGAAAACAGCTCTTTCCAAATCTGGAGGCGCTCGGTCCCAGTTCCCCGATAATTATCAGATTCAATCAACCAAATCTTCGGTGTTTTCGAAAAACTTTCAACGATAGCCCGTGCTACAGGCACCGTTGTGTAAGCTTTCTGCTTGGGTTCGAACACACCTAATTTATACAAAACTTCCCGATTGGAAGTATTCAGATCCGAAATCCCCCCAATTAATTTGAGCGCCTGCTGAAAGGACGATGTCATATCCTTTCCAAATTCCATCAACGCTACTTTTACCATAATCAATCACGACTTGAAATCAAAGACATGAGATGTCATCCGGCATGAACTAAAAACCTATTTACTCAGCGGTCTTTTCATTAAAAGTGTGAAATTTCATGGCTGAGACCTGTGGCTTCTATTGGCTTGTAGAAAATAAACTTGCAGGGTCTGGCTATCCCGGATCCTGTTTGGATTGGTTGTATAATGCACAAGGCATCCGTGCTCT
>JABXGS010000124.1 GCA_016550425.1 archaeon | reverse complement strand
TTTGTGTAGTAGAGGATAATTGCAGCAATCACTAAGAAGATAGCAAACACGGGTCCCCACCAGAAGAACCCAAAGTTCACCGGAGGCGGTCCAGGACTGACCTGTAGTACTAGGAGGAACCATCCCAGAAAGGTGGATCCAATTGCTTGAAAGACATTCAGTGGAACCCCCTGAAATCCCTCATACATTCCGGCCCTAGCCTGCCCGCTCTCAAGCTCATCCTTGTGAGCTATATCGGCAATGACTACATAGCGCATGAGATACAGGGCAGCCACACAACTACCTAACGGAATACCCCAAGCGATCAGTTGGATTATAACAGGTCCAAATATAGGAAGACCTAGAATCGTTGTGAAAGGAAGGATTATCGCTAAGAGAAGGAGTGCAATCATGAGAATACGTTTCTTGCCATACCGCTTGACCAGTATGGCCAAGAAAAAGGGAACGATAAGTAGTGCGATTAGAAACATACCTGCAGCGATGATAAGTTGTGTGAAATCCAGTAACAAACCATTTTGTAGCATCGGAACAATGATTGAGGTGATTGTGGAAAGGGTTAAGGACCAGAAGCCAACCACAAAAATCCATTTCACGTAGTTGGGGTTTTTCAAGGCTGTTTTGGTCTCATCAACCATTGATCGTTCAATGGGTTGAATTCCGGGCCGAGTACGGACAAAAAAGATTGCAGGGAGAAACAACAGAAAACAGAGCAAAGAAATCATGATAAGCACAATAAACCCAATTTCGGTTGGGATACCCGTAATAGGAACGAAGAGTATTCCTGAAATAAATCCAATAACAATCCCGATGCCTGTGCCAGCCCAGTTTGCAGTATTCTGAATCGCACCAACATTCGGGCGTTCTTCAGGGCCAGCAATCTCTGGCAACCATGCTTGATATGCGGTGATAAGGAAAGCATAAAAGAATTTGAAGAGGGCGAGAGTCAGAAGATAATATCCGAATGTCATCAACTGCCAAGTTGGATCATTGACTGGATCGGGGGACGGTGGGATAATCCACTGTGGGAAAAATATCAGAAATCCTGTTATCGCTAGTGCGGGAGCTCCGATCATTATATACGGGCGTCGGCGTCCAAATCGGCTTTCAGTCTTATCACTTCGAAATCCAAGGTACCAGTGGGAAAGTCCTATGACAATAAATCCAAAGGCACTTGCAATCCCAGCATATAACGGATTTAACAGAAAGAATGAGTAATAGATATTCAAACCCGCGAAATCAACGAAGGTCAATAGTAATGATGAACCTGTGCGTCCGATTCCATACGAGATACGGCGTGGATAGGAAAGCATCTTTTAATACATCCTTCGGAGATGCATTGTACCTCATTTTAGCCTCTAGCTTCCCTTTAAGCTAATATACTCTCCCTTGTTTAGTCACCAGAAAAATCAATACGTTTATTAGTTGCCTGCAAAGTCGTGGTGGCTGTTCATACAAATGAGCTAATGCTACAATTTACCTGAAACATAACTGCGCGTGAGGACTCAGAAAATGACAAAGAAATGGGTGTATCTGTTCAGCGAAGGAAACAAAGATATGCGAGACCTCCTCGGCGGTAAAGGAGCAAACCTTGCAGAAATGACTAATGCAAAACTCCCGGTCCCGCCTGGGTTTACTATTACTACCGAAGCTTGTAACGCTTACTTTGCTAATGAGAAGGAATTCCCTGAAGGCATGTGGGACCAAGTACTTGATGCGATCAAAGCCTTAGAAGTTAGCACTGGCAAACGTCTCGGAGATCCCTCAAATCCATTACTCGTCTCGGCTCGATCTGGAGCACGCGTTTCGATGCCAGGGATGATGGACACCGTCCTCAACATCGGGCTGAATCTAAGAGTTTTGAAAGGGTTTGCTGCACTTACTGGAAACGAACGTGTTGCTTGGGATGCCTACCGCCGACTGATTCAGATGTTTGGCAACATCGTCAAGGAAATAGACCGACATAAATTCGAAGCTATTCTCAATGAATATAAGGCGAAAACCACCGGGGGGCGAGATACTGATCTAACCGTATCAATGCTCAAAGAGGTGGTTCGAGATTTCAAAGCCCTATACCATTCTGAGTTAGGCAAAAAATTCCCTGACGAACCTTTGGAACAAATACGTGAAGCAATTGGCGCCGTGTTCAATTCGTGGTTTGGTGCCCCCGCAACTTCCTACCGTAATGCTGAAGGTATTCCTCACGATTGGGGCACAGCTGTGAATATTCAGACCATGGTCTTTGGCAATATGGGTGAACGCAGTGGAACAGGCGTTGCTTTTACCCGAAATCCCGCAACAGGTGAAAAGATTGTCTGGGGTGAATACTTACTAAACGCTCAAGGTGAGGATGTCGTCGCAGGAATCCGGACTCCACACCCCATCGCTGAACTCGAACAGGAAATGCCAAAAATTTGGAAAGAATTTCTTAAAATCTCAGATCGGCTGGAACGGCATTATCACGACATGCAGGACATGGAGTTTACCATTGAACGAGAAAAGCTCTGGATGCTTCAAACACGTACTGGCAAACGAACCGCTGTTGCTGCTGTAAAAATCGCAGTCGATATGGTCAATGAAGGGCTAATCAAGAAAAAGGATGCTATTCTCCGCGTCAATCCTGCTCAGATAGACCAATTTCTTCATCCTCGGTTCGATCCTGAGGCTGTTGAAAAAGCGAAGAATAAAGGTAATCTTCTCGCATGGGGATTGAACGCCTCTCCCGGTGCCGCTTCTGGTTCAGCAATTTTCGATGCCGATACTGCCGCTGAAAGGGGACATGCAGGCGAAAAGGTCATTCTTGTCCGCCCTGAAACCAATCCCGATGACGTGCATGGCATGATTGAAGCCCAAGGAATTCTCACCCAACGTGGCGGAATGACTTCTCATGCCGCTGTCGTTGCACGTGGCTGGGGTAAAGCTTGTGTTGCAGGATGTGAAACCATCATCATCGACATGGATGCCCGAACTTTCCGTGTTGGTGATAAAGTCGTCCGTGAAGGCGATAGCATTTCTATTGATGGGACTACGGGTGCAGTGTTCAAGGGTGAAATCCCCACCATCGAAGCAAGCTTCGATGAAGAAAGCGAACTCGTTACCCTATTATCTTGGGCTGATGAGATACGAAAATTAGGTGTTTGGACCAATGCGGATAATCCCAAGGATGCCGCTCGTGCTCGTGGATTTGGCGCAGAAGGTATAGGACTCTGTCGCACCGAACATATGTTCTTCGAAGAAGAAAGACGCCCCATTGTTGTTAAGATGATTATGTCTGAGGACAAATTAGAACGACAGAAGCTTCTAGATAAACTTCTCCCTTTCCAACGTGAAGATTTCGAAGGGATTTTTCAGGCAATGGATGGCGCCCAGGTCATTGTTCGACTAATCGATCCACCAATGCACGAATTTCTTCCAACCAAGGATGAACTCGGTGAAGAAATTTGCCAACTTAAACTTGAACTAAATAGCAACCCTTCTGAAGCAAAAAAGAAACGCCTAAAGAAGAAGCTCAAAGAAACCGAAAAGCTGAGAGATATCGTCGAAAGCATGTGGGAAGTCAATCCCATGATGGGTCTGCGTGGCTGTCGCGCGGGTATTTCCTACCCTGGACTCACTGAAATGCAGGTTCGAGCTATCTTCGAAGCAGCCTGCAACGTTAGCAAAGAAGGCGTCAAAGTATATCCTGAAGTGATGATTCCACTCGTTAGTCATGTTAACGAGCTTATGCTTGAACGCGAAAAACTAGAGAAAGTCGCCAAAGCTGTCATGAAAGAAAAGAACTGTCCGCTCGAATATAAATTCGGACTTATGATTGAAACTCCACGGGCGGCCTTAACCGCTGATGTTGTTGCCCAGTATGCTGATTTCTTCTCATTTGGGACCAACGACTTAACCCAAATGACCTACGGTGTTTCACGGGATGATGCAGAAGGCAAATTCCTTCGACAATATGTAACATTGGGAATCCTACCCAACAATCCCTTTGAAGTCCTCGACCAGGAAGGAGTCGGTGCCCTCATGAAAATGGCTATCCAAAAGGGACGAGCTGCTAATCCAGATCTTGAAATCGGTGGATGCGGTGAGCACTTTGGAGAACCAAAATCGATTGAATTCTCTCATATTATCGGCCTCAACTATGTGAGTGCATCACCCTTCCGAGTCCCAATTGCCCGGTTAGCGGCTGCCCAGGCAGCCATCCAGCACAAATATGGCAGAAAATAACATACACATCTGTGGGCTTATATTGTCACCAGAACTAACAATTCGACCGATGCAAAGTGACGACTGGGTCACCTTTCAACAACTCGATGCTGAAATCTTCGAGGTCGATGACCAACTTGGTGAGAGGGTTTTCCAACAACGAGTCCAGATGCCCGGCTTCTTCGCGTTAGAGACAAAAAAGGATGACCAAATTGGGTATCTACTATTGGGCAAATTTTCCGATGAGATTGGTCATCTTGGTAGAATCGGAGTAAAGAAATCCATGCAGAGTCACGGGTTAGGCTCCTATCTCATGGAATATGCCCTCAACTGGTTTCAACAACAGGAAGCAGTCCATGAGGTTCAGCTCTATACCCAAGTTGATAACCTCCATGCCCAAGGACTCTACAAAAAATTCGGGTTCCAAATAATCGGTCAAACATGGCATTATTTTGTACCTTTTAATTCTCTTAATGCTAAAGGCTCCTTTTCGCTTCAATTAGCTCAACCCAAAGAATTTCAACTAATTGCTGACCTCTTCCCCACTGCGCTTCCTATTGGGGCGATTCGTCGATATCATCAAAGAGAACACCCCATCTATACGCTCAAAGATACATCAGACACTATCGTTGGTGCCACTCGGTTTACACCCAGCTTTCCCGGCTGTTTTCCTTTTGAATTAACTGTGATTTCAGGATTTGATGACTTTGTGTTCGGGTTTCAACCACTTTGTGATCCAGCCTCAGAATTTCTCCGAATAACATTTCATGAGAATGAAGAACTTGCATATCTCTGTGAAACCCGGGGTTACAGGCTTCACCATAAACTTTTCCGGATGCAAAGAATCTTATAAAAATAAAAGAGAGGGGTGGAGGCAACACCTCCACACTGGTTAATCTACTTTGGCACCACGACGTCTGAGGAATAGATAGATGAGAATCACTATTACGATGATGACTAGAATCAGTACAACAATCCACCACCACCAAGGCAGAGGTGGGGTGATTATTGGATTTGATATGGCAAAGACATCATCGGAGACATCCTCACTGGTTGCTATACCATCATCAGCAATGATGCGAATGCGACATAATTCACTATTGGGTCCTAAGTAAGAGTTCCACTGAATACTCGTATTGGTTAAGTCATCGACTAGTGTGGTCCAGCTGCTCCCATTATCGAAGGTGATAAGCACATCGAAGGTAAGCATGTCATCGTCGAAGTCATCTGAAGTCCAACTAATGATTATGGTCCCGTTTAGGATTTCGCCACCATTTGGTGCATCAACATGAATAACTGGTGGACGGTTTGCCGTAAGCCAATCAATTGTGTTCATCCAGAGAGGATAATTGTCCAAGAGATCTAAATAGATGGTTTTATTGTCGCCAACGTTGGGTGCGTCCATTAGGTAGTTACTCCAAAGGTCACCATCGCCTATTGCTACCATTCGTCCTCGATTCGGTTCAAGCGCAACCATAGTTGGAATTAGTTGGGCTGCAGATCCATTACTCCATTGAGCGGTTGCATCGTTATCCATCCTGATGAGTATGTCTGTTCCTCCAGGAAGGACGCTAAAACCCGTCCCAGCTAGATAGATACAATCTGTGATTCCGGTGAGAATTGGATGTGTGCCAATATTGTTCGGACTAAACAGGATCTGCGTCAAGTAATTCCCACTATTTTCATCAGTGTCTTCGAGGACCGCTGGGGCATTATCTTCGTATTTCAGTCCGAATTCCATGGCAATTTCTTGCGCTGAACCCAGTAAAGGAGGAAATTCACCAGTGACTAGGAGACCATGTCCTTGAGTTTCTACGTAATCTTTGATGATATTGCGTTCTGCAACGCTGTAACTGCTTTGAGGTGTCGGGAGAATAAGGGCATCAGTTCCTATAAGAAAACTCGCATTAAAGTTGAACATCACTTTTATTCCATACCCAGCTTCTTGTAACCTCTTGACTGCTGTATAGTAATCGCCATAATTGTAGGTTCCTTCTCCCAACCAACGCATTAGATTGATACCGAATAATGCGTTATTGACTAGGGGGAGAAAGTTGTTTCCCGTGCTGTTATGCCATTGCGAAAGGTCGCCAATCATGGCTACTCGACCCATGCCATAGGGAAAGCCAATTGCTGTAGGGATGTTGAGGGCTGGATTTGTTTCACCGGGTGGAATATAGGATGGAACCCAATTTGATGTTGCATCATTATCGGTGTTGATGAAGCTAAAGGAGTCTGTAGGTGTTTGGTTGAAACCGGTTGACCATAAGAGAATAACTTCATTGACGCCGTTAAGCACAGGATGATTAGCCAGGTTTTCATTAGTAAAGCGAATCCAAGTTTCTGTTGTGTAATAATCGTCGGTATCATTTAGAGCGCCATCATAGATATCGGCTCCAAACAAGCGGGCAATTTGCGGGAACGGCTGACCATACACTGCATTGCCATCACCGATAAGAAGGAGACTTCCACCATACCGAACGTGATCTCGAATTGTATTCAGTTCATTTGTGCTATAGAGTGTAGCAGGATTCACTAGTACTATTACATCGTTGGCGGCGACTGTTGGATCGCTCCAAGTATTCATCTTGCTGACGGTAAAACCAGCACCTTCAATAATTTGTGCAAAATCACCATAAGGTGAACCATCTTCTTCGTAACCATAGATTCCATTATCATTATCATCGATAGTATTGAAAGGTGAATGGGATTCATCGAATAAGACATCAACAGGTGATACCGGAAACGTAACCGCGTCCAATGTACCATGACTTTCATCAAAGACGATGATTTTCTCAGGAATATCCGGATGGGCTAACCAGTCAATGATATTTCTTGCTAATATCTCATTGTCTTCATCAAAATAACAGATAGTACCATCAGTATCATAGTCGTTACTCTCAAAGGAGCTAACATCACCATGAACCACGACCCGACCCAGGCCATAGAGGTACTCAAAAGCTACAATTGCGGGGATTCCGCTTGCCACACCCATACCAGAATACCATTCGCTGTTATCATCAGCATCAGAAATTAGGATAGGTGTTGCGTCTGGTGGAAATAGATTAAATCCTCCGCCATAGTAGGTTTCAGCGCTTGATACGCCTGTAGTTATTGGGTGAGCCCCAAAGTTTGACATATCCGTCCAGTTAATCCAATAGGTGTTGGTTTGATAGTCATCTAAATCGGATAGAGGATAGCCTGACCAAGTGACATCGAAGAAACTAGCGAGCTCATCCCAGTCACCCGTTGTTCCACCGTTGCCAATGATGAGCAGACCTCCACCATTCGCGACAAATTCATGAAGATGCTGATATTCAGTCGCAGAGAATGAGGTACTGTGAGGTCCAACGACCAAAACATCCGCAGCCATGAGTAGGCTCCAACTCCAAACACTCATATTCTGAACTGAGTAACCTTGCGACTGTAAATCCAAAGAAAAATTCAGGAGATTCAGGTCGAGGGTATCACCATACATAGGACTGTGAGACTCATCAAATAACACTGTTCCACCTTGAACAGGCGCTGAGTGCATTCTAGGTGCTCCTAATCGGATTGGGTTTGAATGAAATCCGTTGAAGATGACGAGTGTTGAAAAAAGGAAACTAGTAACAAGAAGGATTGCATGTATTTGTGTATTTTTCATTTATTTCACATTCCCTTGATTTACATAAAGCACATCAACAATTGCTGAAACTAATAGTTCAAAAGCTAATTGTGCCGCTGCAAATCAAACCGAGGCAATTAAGGCTAATTGAACTATTAAAAGGTTCTTTACTTGAGTGGAAGTTGATTCAATTTCAACTTTAATAACGCTAAAATAGAGCCTTAATGCCTTTTTGTAGTGAACCATGCTCAAAGGTGGAATATTCAATGGCACCCGAAGATAAACTTCCAATTGAAAGCCAGCCAAATGCGTTACCAGATGAAATCGATCCCGAAAAATATGTGATTGCAACCTACTATTTTGGAGCCCCAATCGGACTGCCAATTAAGGATATTTGTGAAATGGCAGCTGTTGAACAGAGTACGGGGACTTGGGTACTCGTCCCCGGTGAAACAGCTCAAATGCGAAAAAAACATGTGGCAAAAGTTATTGGAATCTATGAAGGTCCTTATCCGGAATATAGTCAACCCAAAGATGTTACACACCGACACTACATTGTGCAGGTTGCATTTCCATGGATTAACTTCGGCCAACAGATTCCCATGCTCCTATCAACAGTAGTTGGCAACATTAGCATGGGTGGCCGTGTTAAAGTACTTGATCTGCGATTCCCAAAAAGCTGGTTAAAAGGGTTTCAAGGTCCCAAATTTGGCACCAAGGGCGTCTTCAAGGTCCTTGGAGTGAACGGGCGTCCCCTTCTCAATAACATGATTAAACCATGCACAGGCTATCCACCAAAGGTGGGAGCAAAACTGCTTTATGAAGCTGCGCGGGGTGGGGCTGACATCATTAAGGATGATGAGCTCATCGCTGATCCTGTGTTCAACCGTATTACTGAACGGCTGCCCCTCTACATGGATGCTATTGATAAAGCCAATTCGGAGAAGGGTGAAAAAACCCTCTACACAATTAATATCACAGACCGCATTCCGAAACTCATGGAGAACGCTGAAGCTGCTCTTGAGCATGGAGCCAATGCCTTAATGATTAATTACTTAGCCGTGGGCTATAGCGCAGTTCGGCAAGTCACCGATGATCCCAGCATCAATGTACCTGTCCTCGGTCATATGGACATCGCAGGGGCGATGAGCTACTCTCCAATCAGTGGGCTTTCAACTCAACTAGTTATCGGAAAGTTTCCACGACTAGCTGGGATTGACATCGAAGTCTTTCCTGCCCCATACGGCAAAGCTCCACTCCTGAAGCAACGCTATATCGAAATGGCTCGAGCCATGAATTATCCTCTACACCACATTAAACCAACAATGCCGATGCCCAGTGGAGGGATTACTCCAGGGCATGTCCCCATGGTCGTTGAAGATCTGGGTCTTGATATCATGATAGGCACTGGGGGAGGAATTCATGCCTTCCCCAAGGAACATGGTGGACCTTCTGCAGGCGCTCTTGCTTTTCGCCAAGCCATCGACGCTACCGTCCAAGGGATATCCCTGAAAGACTATGCTGAAGATCATGCGGAATTGAAAGTTGCCCTAGATAAATGGGGTGCTGGAAAAACAGGATTTGAAATGTAACAGAAAAATCATTTGGGTTAGAGCATGTCAGGTACCATTTCGATCACTCGTGTACTCCGTCCACGGATCGACGCAAAAATTACCTATAATCGGTATAGCTTCTTGTACGATTTAATAGGTGGGCAATTTGAAAGACAGTATGCAATGACAGGTCTCGACCTTCTAAACGTGCAACCAAATGAACACGTGCTAGAAGTTGGATTTGGCACTGGTCATGTAATGCTAGCCATGGCTAAACTTGTTGGAAACAATGGAAAAGTCTCTGGGATTGATATCTCAGAAAGAATGTGCGCAATAACGCAACGAAGACTAGCAAGAGCACAATTATCCCACCGTGTAAATATTCATTGTGGGGATGCCATGAAAATGCCTTTTTCAGATAATCAATTTAATGCACTTTTCATGAGTTTTACCCTCGAATTATTTGATACTCCTGAAATTCCACGGATTCTCATGGAATGCAAACGAGTGCTCAAATCGCAAGGACGTTTCGTGAACGTATCTTTACTAAAACAAAGGCATGAACCTGCCATTGAACAAATGTACGAATGGATTCATAGATTGTTTCCCCGATGGGTGGACTGCCGCCCAATAAATGCCACAAAGGCTCTAAAGCAAGCTGGCTTACTTATGCATGAAGCTTGGAAACAACCACTGTTTGGTCTAAAAGTGGCTATTAATCTCGCATATAATCCTTGAAAAGAATCGTAATTGCTCCGAGCAATTAACCAAAAAGTTATCCCCTTCTATTTATTCATGGACATACACAAGACACTGATGTGGTTATTGTGCAAACAAAGGACTCCCTCCTCAGAATGGCAAAAGACTTTGACAATGCAATTGAAACCCGTGAAATCGATCAAATTCTAACCTATTTTCATGAAGACTGCACAATCAAACTCCTTGGGTTGACCCTTCATTGTCATAGCGGAGCACGTAAATGGCTGGAATGGATATTTCAACATGTGAACACCATTTCCATTGACCCCCTTGTTATCATGGTTGACGATGACGTTTTCTTTGAGGAGTTTATCGTCAATTGCACGCTTCCTGATGGCAAAGAAGTTCAATCAAAACAAGCTGAAGTTCTCATCTATGAAAATCACTTGGTCAAGACTCTTCGCTTATACTTTGATCGGTTAGATTTCGCACAATCCATTAGTTCAGGATGGATCACACGAAAAATTATCAATCAAATAGTGAATGAATCCATTAAAGGGCTAGTTTAATCGGAGGGACGGAACCGCTGCCAACTACATCTCCAGACCTACTTCATGCAAAACGGAGAGAACTGGCAGGATTTATTGGCTTAAGTATTATAGCTCTTATTTTCGTCTTCATTGGGGTTGAAGCTTTTCTAAATAGAGCCTTCCTGGAGCTATATTTCGGTCAGTATTTACCCCCCGAACTCATTGTCCTCCTTCCAGCTTTCACATTAACGCAATTACATGATATAGGGATTCTGTTAGCCTCAATTGGGCTAGTGCTCCTCTTTCTGCCTATCTCCCTTACCTTGGTTATAACCGAGAAATCTGATGTTCCTTCCCCTCGGTTTCACAGTCGTCTAATCCATTTCTTATGCCACTCAGATCTGTTCAAAATCATTGGATTCATGGCACTTTTCCTCGCTAGTATGGGTGTCTGGTTTTGTATGCACCAAGCCTTCCTTTATCAAGGCGAATTCCTGAAGGGCACCTTACCTTCTAATATCTACGTATTCTTGACCTTCGAAATTCAACCTCTATCCCTTCATATGCTAGGTAACTTCTTTGTAATTTATGGCTTGCTCATCATTGCGTCGATTAACGCCTTTAAGGTAGTCCTGGGATTCTTATCCCAACAAGGGAGGTTGATGTGATGGGGAATCAAGTAACACCCTCATGGCGTGAAAGACTCCAACGACTTCGGACCATTAAACTTGATTGGGTTTTCTACTCCCTTGCCTTCATTCCCTTTTTCATCATTAGTTTCGCAGTCTGGATTTGTCTCGATGAGGCCATCTTTGCCCTACGCTACCGGATTATTATCCAGTGGTCCCTGTTCCCTTATTTCCGAGTGTTCCCAGACTTCTGGCATTACTTGGGAATATTCTTCTTCGTCACCAGCATGATACTTATGGGATTAACACTTCTCTTGCATCGGAGCCCCCAACCTGAGCCAGATGAAAACACCCAACCTCTCAAATGGTTCCAAGTGGTGTCCCATCTGCGAGAATGGTTAAACAAAACGCCCGTCCTTGCCGTCCTTGGGCTAATTGGCCTCTTTTCCTTGGGAGTGGCCGTAATCTTCATGAATATTGCATTTTCATCGCAACTTCAATGCTCAAGTATAAGCTCAGGGATCCCTTGTTTTACCAGTCTCTTCGGATTGATTACCATTGAATCCCTGTTTTTGCACCAAATCGGTGATGTCCTAGTTGCCATTGGACTAGTCCTTATCTTCATTGTAGTCATACGGGAACGGAGTGCAGATTAGCCTTCGGTTTCACCTCAAAGCTAAGAAACCAGAGTCTCAATACCACGCAAGCGAAGATAACTAGCCTGCAAACGAAGCTCGGTAGCTAGTTGAGTATCTCCACTTTGCTCATACATCTTCGCAATTTTCTCCAAAGTATCAGCTGCCTTTGAGAAATCTTCATCCCCTAGACTACTCTGAAGCTGCATCTCAAAACATGCTAGAGCCTGTGACTCATATTTCATGGGCGATCGGTTCGCCTTGTGGGCCAGCTTGGCTGCACGCTGATAAAGCATACCCGCTGTGTAATAATCTTGATGGGTTTTCTTTTTTCGCGCTTCGCGGACATAGCCACGAATTTTCGCAGCATATTCTTCGGTGCTCAAGCTCTCCACAGCTGGGCTGACGGTCGTTGCCGTGCCCTACCCATATATATACGGTATAAAACAGGGCATAAGTGTTTCTTATCAATGGAAAACCATGTAAAAGGCAATTTGAACGCTAGATGTATAAACTTTAGACGTTCTGCGAGTATGTTTCACTGTGCCATGACCAGCACACAGCTTCGCGAAGAATTCCTTCTCAACACGAACCTTACTGAGAACACGAGGAAACCTTATAAACGGCTCCTCAGCGCGTTAACCTTTTTTTGGCTTCTAAGCTAGTGAAGGAAATCACGAGATAAGACGTTCTCGAATACCTTTACACCAAGGCTGAAGCCAGTCTTGCAACCTACCAATGGATTATCAAATCATTCCTCAGATTCATCATAACAGTAATACCATATAACTGGCATTTAAAATCGAAATGTGTAAAAAAGCCTTACAATAGTGTCAGCTATATCTGTAATACTGCTTTTTTATTTGTTGAAAGCATAATTAAAGATTCTATTTAATATATACGCTCACGAATTTATATCAATGTCCTATATTGTTGATTTTAAAAATGTGTCTACGGCTGGTTTAGAATCTTCACCTGTAGCAGAAGCGCTTGCTGGTTTACGTGCTAATGAAGCCCGTTACTTTATGAACAAATACAAGCATGAATTTACGGTTGTACCAGCTAGCGAAAGCCGGGAGACCCTTGATTATGTGAACCGAATTTTGAAAGAAGAACGTGATATTGAGTTTGCGGCCAAACCTTTAGAAACGTCTCGTTTTCAAGTGGAAAATATCAAATTTGCCTACGTCTTTTATGAGGATGGTCTTGTAGTCAACGTCATGTATACGATTGATGACCCTAAGAAACGGGCCGTTGGTTTTAAGCTTTCTGAGGGAATGGAGGTACCCAAAGAGTTAGAGGGGAAGTTTAAGTTTGCTAGGCAGAAATCTAAACTAGCTGGAACAATTCGGGGTTCGTTTTTTGTAATTAAAGGAAAATATTGAAGCAAGCGCGTCAAGACTCCACCTGTTACTCTTCGCCCGCAATCTACCCAAAACTGATCACACAACACAACGTGTTAATACTTATCCACGGAAAGTCGTAGGAAAGTGTTTCTTAACCCTCCCAAATTCAGTAAAAGTAAGTCACAAATAAACGTTAAACGTTTGGCGAGTATGTTTCAATGTGCGATGAACGACGCACACCTCCTCGAAGACTTCCTCCTCGACCCTAAATTTGCAGCTTCAACATGTAAAAGCTACTCTCTCTTTCTCCTTCTTCGCATTATTACATAGATTAAAGGTACTAGGATGATGACGGTTATCACAAAAGCAATGAACAGAGTGTTTTGAATCTCTAATTGGGAATAAAATGCAAGTTCGGCTAAAGCCAATCTAAGCTCCTTCCACACGTCAAATACCTTTTGAAGTGAATTGTAGTAGTTATCTAGCCTGCTAGTATTAGAGTAATAGTCCACACTCTGATCTAAACATTTGGAAGCGTTCAATAAATGTGCTTTTATGATGGATGGAACTCCACCGTATTTTATTGTAGAGATTCCAACAGTATTATTCCATGTGCCCACAGCATCTTCCCAATATCCTGTAATGGACTCTCTTTGAAGCGTGTCAATATCCATTAAAGAAATCGTTGGAGCTTGATTCGCGTAATTCATCTGAGAATACGACATATCCCAAAGCCAATTGAGGTAGATCCCTGGGCTAGCATTTGGGTGGTTATAGTTGCCCCAAGAGTATGCATCATGGGGATGATTTAACCCCAAAGCATGTCCAATCTCATGCATGATTTTCCAAGTATACCCAAAGCATTGGTCCGTCTCTATATTCAATGTAATATTAACAGTTGCTACCTCATTTTCATTATTTTCAATGACCAGATGATATCTTCCATAAATCGTACCTTCAAAGTTTGATACTACCCTACCTGACCCAACTGAGACATTCTCAAATGATCCATTCAAAAGATCCACGAATGGTAAAGCCTGCTCATATTGATTGTAACCATATTCATCTAGAAAATAGACGCTAACCGTGCTGCTTAGAACATTTATCGAAAAATCAACAGAATTAATGCTTCTCCCTAAATATCCTGAAACATTGAAGAAGGCTCCACTCTCAATTTGAAGACCATCAAGTGGTATGATCTCCTGATTGATATTACTTGGATCAAGTTCACCCAGACTTTGTTTTCCATAAATGTAGGCAAACTCGCCTTCGACGCCTTTAGCAAATCCTCCCCAATCAGGATTGAAATTCCAGCCTAAAGGAATTGATAACAAGAAGATTGGTAGTACTAATCTAGTTTGCGAGCTCGGATGGGAGAGCCTGATGTATTCTTGGTCAAAAAATTCCATCAGAATCCTCGGGTCATAGGTCTTAGCTTGATCATCTTTGGAATCTTCAAGGGCTGATACAAAATCAGGGTCCGATTCCCAGTCCCAATCCAATATAGTGTATGTCCATTTCACGTAAGGATTCACTCTTTCGTATTCGGAAGCGATATAGTCGAGCTTGAGTCTTTCCTCAATTCTGAAATTGGTATTGGCTAAATCTACTAGAAGAACTTCCATTAAAATCTCAGTGGTGGGTGAATGGATTAAAGGCATCCCAATAGTGGCTCGAAAGTCAGTTGATGGTAAGAAACGGCATTCAATTGCTTGAGTAATGTATTTTACTAGATCTTCTGTTAATTGTTCAACGGGATTTGCTAGTTCTTCATATGTCCAGATAGGTAAGATCTCTTCTACACCTCCGGTGCTTGAATCAATGGTCGACCAATAATATACGGTCGGCCCTGCTGAAAGGTCAAGCCAGAGTAGTCTTGAGTTCTCACCCCCGCCAGCTATCTGGTAGGTTGAAGCCCAAGGAATCGGGTTGGTGACCCATCCCTCAAGTTCTGCATCCAATTCATTATAAGTCGCATTATAATAATAGGGAACATATCCAGCGGGATCAAAGGAGTAGGTATCAATGATTACAAGGGTTGCTGATGATTTGTCGGTCACGTTCTCAGTTAAATATGACTCAACCATCCCCGAGTGAATGTATTTAGCCATTGGATATTCAGGCTGTATGAATAGTGGTGACCTATCATCTACAGAGTTCTGGTGTAAAAATGTTCGATAATCATCTACTTGAGCTTGGTCAGCAAATACAAGATTGTATACTAGTGTGAAGTTCATGTCACACTCTAGACCCCAGTACATGCCATCGACCGGGGCATACCATCTGGGCAACCGACCCAATAACGACTCTTGATCTACTCTTGAATCAGTGATGCCTAGAAAGACGATGTTGATCTCATAATTAAGGTGATCAGGTACTATTGGTACTGTGATATCATTACTTAAACTAGAAGAATAATTGTATGACCATGGTATTCTTGCATAAGATGACATCGTGAATAGGAAAAGAAGTAGTAATAGTGTAGTCAGAACTTGTCTACGGCTCACAGGTAAAATCATATTTGCCACATTGCCAAGATATTCTAACTTTCGAAAAAAAATCACTAATAAAAAATTTTGTCAATTGGCAGGTAATGAAAAGGGCAACTAACTAGCCAAATGAGGCTTAAATCCGAACTAGCTGGTTCGAGGTTGTGATTTTCATCTTTCTTATGTTTAGATCGACGACGGAGCAATGTATCAAATAAACTACTGAATGACCCGCACACATATAGTAATTTTATTTTCAGTGAGAAATGCTATTTTATGCCAGACAATATTCCTATGGAGAACGCTGTTGAATTATGCAGAGAGCACAGGGACAAGCACAGAGTTCGTTTGTTAAACCAATGTTGGGGTTGCCTGAAATATTCAAAAGAAGAACCCAGTAAAATGTGTTTTTACAATGAAAACAATCCTACTGAAAACCGTAGATTAGTAAATTTGAACGCCAGATGAGTTCCTTAGTGGGAACCTCGGAGCCTAAGTAGCACTCGGGGTACCATGTCGCGGTACATCAGCTTGAACCACGTCCTAACGAACGCGTCCGCGAGCTGATTATCCGCCTTTCACGCCTTTGGCTATGCGGTCGCCGATTTCCTTATCGATGTTGCGCCAGTATTCAAAGGCCCGCTGCAGAACGGGTTCGGACACGCCGTTTTTCAAATGCCCCACCACATTAGACACCAGCCGATCGCGCTGCGCATCGTTCATGACCTTGCGCACCAGTGTGCCGGGTTGACCGAAATCGTCGTCGTCCTTGCGTTTGGT
>JABXGS010000123.1 GCA_016550425.1 archaeon | reverse complement strand
CTAAAAACTTAACCCACTATACTGAATGTAACTGCTAGAACACAACTCCCTATTTATTCCCTTACAAGCCTTTTCTACCACATCCTAATTCATCTAGAACACGGCAAACCTCTCTAAGAAAATCTACTACTATCACTCACTACGGTCTCATGTGGGGTCCAATGCAATGAACGATAAACTAAGTAGCGAAGCCAAGCATTCACACGGTCCAGCTCTTCACGGCTTTTTTGCTAGAACCACGCACACGGCTTCTCTGCAATTGATTAGCCTTAATGTCCAAGGATAATCCCATACCGCAATGAAATAAAAGCAGAATCTAGTAAAGTAATTTCGAGATGCATCAACTATGACCACAAACAAAGGTTTTTTCCAACGTCGTTGGACTGATTTTCGCACGGGACACGGAACCTACCTCGTCTATTTCCTCGCTTTCATGAATTTCAGCATCCTCATGTATGAACTCGTCCTCGTCAATATTCCTGGGATGCAAAGCCTCTTACCCAACATCCTCTACTTCCTCCTCGTATTTCTCGCCATCTACATTCCTCTCGCCTCCATCATCGGATGGCTCCACCGCCGCTACCAAATGCCTATCGACATCGCCCTATCCATGAAACAAAACCCATACTGGCGCGACATCACCAAATCCCTCGCTGAATTTGAAAAAGGGGTACTTCTCATGATCCAAACTAAAAATACTGAAGCTATCGAGATCCTCCAAAACGCAATCAAACGTCTCGAAATGGAATTCGCCTAACAGTCCTGCAACAACTGTCCTGAAAGACTCACTCTCCTCTAGCAATCCTGAGTGAATATCACGACTACGGCAGTCCAGTCAATCATCGGCGCCAAGCTTTCGCACGTTCACGCTCTTCCCGACTTTTCTCCTGGAACCAGGCCCACGGCTTCTCCTCTTTCGACCCATCAGGATACGCGAGGATAATCCGGTCCGTACAGCTAAAACAGGGATCTATGCTGGCGAGGGCGATGGGGACGTCGGCGATTTTGCCGCCCTTGATGATTTCGACGACGCCGGGGATGTTGCCGAGGGTGGGGGCGCGGGCTTTGTGGCGTTCGGGTTTGTCGGTGCCGTTGCTGACGACGAAGTGGACGACTTCGCCACGGGGGGCTTCGAAGGTGCTGAGGGCTTTGCCGGGTGGGACGCGGCGGGGGGCGCGGACGCTGATGTCGCCTGGGGGGAGGTGTTTGAGCCAGTCGATGCAGCAGGTGCAGGCGTCGACGGTTTCAAGTATTCGGACGACGACGCGGCCGGCGACGTCGCAGAGGTCGGAGGTGCGGATTTCCCAGTGTTTGTTTTCGCTTTCTTGGTAGGGGGTGCGGGGTTGGGTGTTGCGCACGTCCCAGTGGATGTCGGAGGCGCGGGCAGTGGGACCAGTGGCACAGAGGGCTTTTCCGACTTCAGTTTCGAGGATGCCCACACCAAGGGCCCGGTCTAAAATGGTTTGTTCATTCAGGATTAATTTCAGGTAGTGGTGCATGCGGTCACGGATTTTTTCGAGGCGTTCCACCATGCCCGGGACTTGGCTCTTCTCCACATCATGGCGGACGCCGCCAATGATGTTGTTGGCGTAGTTGACACGGTTCCCACAAATTTCTTCAATAATATCCATGCTGTATTCCCTATCACGCCACGAATAGTGGAAGAGGGTGTCCCATCCGATTTCGTGACCAGCCACGCCTAGCCAGAGGATGTGGCTGTGAATCCGGTTCAGCTCATTCATGATGCCCCGAATGTATAATCCACGTGGGGGAACTTCTAAATCGAGAATTTCTTCGACGGCTTGGACGTAGCATGTGGTATGGGATTGGGAGCAGATACCGCAAATCCGTTCCGCGAGGTAGACGTTTTGGCTAAACGTTCGGCTTTCAAATGCTTTTTCGATACCTCGGTGGACGTAACCAATTCGGGGTGCGACGTCGACGACGACTTCCCCGTCGACGGTGAGGGTGAAGTTTTCTGGCTCTTTGAGCGCAGGGTGTTGGGGACCAATTGGGATGGTCATGGTTGTGGGTGTTTTGGCCATGATGGGTCAACTACCTGAAAGGTTCAGTGTAGTCTTTTCATGCCGTATTCTTCCTTAAGAGATTTTGGTTTTCACAACCATTCACAGCGTTAAGTCGTTGCTTTACTTGTATTGCTTCGCTTGTGTAACGAAGTCGTCGTAGAAAAGAAATTGAAAATCCTCAAGTGTCTTAAATAGTAGATAGTATTAACTTTCTCCACTCATGGGGAGGATGTATAATGTCTGAATTAAAATCTGACCAATTGCGTGCGCGTTGTAAATCACGCGAGTTTGCATGTAAAACAAGTGCCGAACTATCCCCTCTCGAAGGGGTCGTCGGGCAACCACGTGCCCTGAACGCCCTGCAATTTGGCTTGGAGATTCCTGACAAAGGATTCAATGTCTATGTCGCAGGTAGTCCTGGGACTGGTCGACATACTGCCACGGAACGGTATTTGGAAGATATTGCAGCCAAATTACGTGAAGTGCCCTCTGATTGGTGCTATGTCACGAATTACAAGAACCAATTCAAACCCCAAGCCTTGGAGTTTCCTGCAGGTATGGGGAAGGTCTTTGTGGCTAAGATTGATCAATTCATCGAAGCCGCACGGAATATGATTCAGCGGATGCTCGAAAGTGAAGAATACGCGCAACAACGTGAAGAGTTGACTCGGAAATTTGAACAGGAACGCGACGAACTCACAGAGCAGATGCGGCAAAAGGCTGAGCACGCGGGGTTTGTTTTGCAAGGGACCCAAACTGGCTTGTTAATGGTGCCTATGATCAACGGCAAACCTATTACGCCAGATGCGATTCCTAAGCTAAAGCCAGAAGTCCGAAAAGAAATCGAGAAACGTCGGGAAGCTTTGGAAACGGAGTTACGGTCGGCTTTCCGAAAATTGCGATCCTTAGAGCGGGATTTACGTAATCAACTTCATGATATGGAAGAAAAGGCCGTCAGATTTACACTTGAACCATTATTAAATGAAATTGAAGAAGAATTCGCTGGCAATGAAAAAGTTGTTACTTGGCTTACGGAATTGGCTGATGATCTAATTAAAAATCTGAACGAGTTCATCGGTAGGCAACCCCAAGGATTGCCTCCCGAACTTCTCATGCGGATGCCGTCTCCCGAAGATTTTGCCAAACGTTACAGGGTCAATCTTCTAGTTGATAATTCCGAAACAGAAGGCGCTCCGATAGTCACCGTTACGAATGCTGCTTATGATCGACTCTTCGGGGTCATTGAAAAGGAACCCCGCTTCGGTGCGCTCGTAACCGACACCACCATGATACGGGCAGGTAGTTTACACCAGGCAAACGGGGGCTATCTGGTGATTCCTGTAAGAGAATTGCTGATTGCTCCTGCATCTTATCAAGCGTTGAAGCGTGCGCTACAAAATGATCAGATTGTCATTGAAGAACCTGCTGCAACTCTGGGATTTCTCTCCGTGAAAACCCTGCATCCTGAGCCTATTCCGCTAAAACTTAAGGTTATCCTCATCGGTCAGCCTCTATGGTATCAGCAACTGTATCAATTGGATCCTGATTTCCGCGAGCTGTTTAAAGTGAAAGCCGATTTCGACACATCCATGGACCGGAATAAAGCTTCTGTGAAAATCTACGGCGACTTTGTCTGCACTCTGACTGCTAAAGAAGACTTGCTCCATTTGGATGCTGATGCAATAGCTGAGGTTGTCGATTTCAGTTCGCGGCTTGCTGATGACCAAAATAAATTATCTACACGGTTTGATATTATCGCAGATGTCATTCGTGAAGCCAATTTCTATGCGAAAAAGGACGGAAAATCCATCATTGAAATATCTCACATCAAAAAATCCCTCGATGAGCGCTTCTTCCGGTCAAGTTTGTATGCCGAAAAAGTCCGGGAATATATCAAGAAAGGTGTCATCCTAATCGATACAGAGGGTGAAGCGATCGGTCAAATTAACGGGTTATCAGTACTCTCTCTTGGCGATTTCAGTTTCGGGCAACCGTCTCGCATTACAGCAACCGTCGCACCAGGCCGTGGACAAGTTATTGACATCGAAAGGGAAGCCCAACTTAGTGGACCCATCCAAATCAAAGGGGTCCAAATTCTCACAGGATTTCTCCACGAAGTCTTTGGTCAAGACAAACCCTTGAGTCTCTCCGCACGGATTACCTTCGAACAAAGTTATGGAGGTGTTGATGGCGATAGCGCAAGTAGCACTGAACTCTATGCTATGCTATCCGCGCTATCCGAGGTCCCCATTCAACAACGGTTTGCTGTGACAGGCTCAGTCAACCAGCATGGGCATGTCCAAGCCATCGGTGGTGTCAACCAGAAAATTGAAGGCTACTTCGCAGTCTGCAAAGAAAATGGTCTAACCGGAGATCAAGGCGTCTTGGTCCCTGAATCTAATGTGCAAAACCTTATGCTGAAAGATGAAGTTATCGAGGCTATCGAAGCAGGGAAATTCCATATCTATTCGGTAAGAACCATCGAAGACGGAATTGAACTCCTCACAGGGATTCCCGCTGGAAAACGACAAGCAGATGGCACCTATCCTGAGGACTCGATCTTTGGACGTGTCGATAAGCGGTTACAGGAAATGGCGAACATCATGCGAGAACATAATCGCCCCGGGAACTAGACCGCGAACCGCAATTCACTTTTAAGCAATATTCGCACAAGCCCCAATAGGGACGCCGGATGTCTTCCAGCGGAGAGACTAACCCAGACATTGAACCGATTCGCAATGGACATAGTCAATCCGTATCCAAATTAGCCCAACAACTCGAAACCGATTTGGACCATGGACTCATGAGTGGAGAAGCTCAACGACGGTTGAACATTTACGGTCCTAATCAACTTCCTAAAATTCGTGGGTCATTCTGGCGCGTTTATCTTGCTCCAATTCTTAATGGGCTCATTCTCATTTATCTGATAGTCATTGTTCTTCTAGCGTCAATCGTCATCTTCTTCGACACACCAGGAACCTCCAATGTAATTATCTGGATTGTCGTCATCGCCTTTAATGCACTCTTGGCAATCATTCAGCAATTTCGTGCCCAGAAACAATTAGAAGCCCTCCAATCACTTACCGCGGATACCAGTATGGTTATCCGAGAAGGATTGAAAACTGAAATTTCTACAAGTGAAGTTGTACCTGGCGATATTGTTGTATTGGCACAAGGTGACCGAATACCTGCAGATGGACGTTTGTTAGATGCGAACCAACTTACGACAGTAGAAGCCTCACTCACCGGCGAGAGTGCACCCGTACTCAAGACTGCATCCCAGTCACCACTTGATGAAGACACTCCCCTTCATGAGCGTCACACCATGGTATACAGTGGAACCTATATCGCAACAGGCTCAGGACGGTACCTTGTCACTGGAACTGGCGAAGCAACAGAAATTGGAGACATCAGTCAGGGATTGGAAACGCTCAACACCGGCGATATTCCACTCCGTCGAAAAGTTAACCGACTTGCAATCTACTTAGGCAGTGTAGCCATTTTCCTTGGAATTGTTGGTTTTGTTTCCTATATTCTCTTTCCACGTCCAATAGATGGTGTTATTCTTACACCACCTGAAGTAGCCGTCGAAGCAATAATTAATGCAATGACTGTAATGCCAATCAACATCCCACTACTCACAACCATTGTCTTACTCACTGGAGTTTTAGCTATGGCAGGGGTTGGGGTCATTGTTAGTAACCTTTCTGCTGTTGAAAGCCTCGGTCGAGTCAGTGTTCTCTGCACTGATAAAACTGGCACTCTCACTCGGAGCGAGATGATGGTTAGTTTCATTTGGGATGCAGCCAATCTTTTCCAGGTAACTGGTGAAGGTTTTGAACCACGGGGTAAAATTCTTCTAGTTAATAGCCCAAATACGAAATCTGAAATCATTTCAGCAAGCTCAATCGAAATTGAAAGCTATGACCAACTTGCACTTTTGATTCGTGCTGGGAGTCTGAATAATGACGCCCAACTTGTTGAAGATAAAGCAACTGAAGGCGGGGCCTTGCGGTGGCGAGCCATCGGAGATCCAACTGAAGCGGCTCTTCTCGTTTTACTTGGTAAAAGTGGT
>JABXGS010000017.1 GCA_016550425.1 archaeon | reverse complement strand
TGGTCATTGTTTTCCGGTATTTGGACTTTTTCCAAGGGAGTAAAAAGGTTTAAGAGAGCTCTTGAATTTATCGAGGCGGTGGCTGAAGTTGTCCCACAAAGTAATCGAAGCTGGTAGCTTGAAAATTGGCCGTTACCTCATTATTGAGGACGTGGCCTACAAAGTAGTGAGTATTGAGAAGAGCAAATCAGGAAAACATGGTCACGCTAAGGCCCGCATAACGGCTGTTAGCATCTTCGATGGTTCTAAGAAAAGTATCGTTTTACCCACCGACACCAAAGTCGATTCCCCTGTCATTGATAAGCGGGTTGCGCAAGTCAACTACATCTCTGATGCCACTCCACCAGTTTTAGGGTTAATGGATATGGAAAGCTATGAGAGCTTCGAGGAACCCATGCCGAGTGACGACGACTTTGAGGGCAAAATTGAACAAGGCATCCAAGTTGAATATTGGATTGTTATGGGCCGGAAAAAACTCATTCGCCGACGCTAGCCATACATATCGAACAACTCGGTTCTTCCACAATGTCTCGTCGATACGTAAAGCAAATGAAAATCACTAAAGGTATGTCCCTTAGTGAATTGGTTGCCCAGTATCAGCGGGCAGGTGTCTTGGGTGCAGGACGTGTCGCTCGGGCGACGCAAATTGTTAGGAATATCTTCGAAAATCCTGACTATCGTGTCTTCCTAGCTCTAGCTGGACCCATGGTTCCTGGAGGTTTGCGGGACATTATTTCATCCTTAGTGAAGACGAAGCGGATTCATGCTATCGTAACCAGTGGAGCGAATGTAGTTCACGATGTGCTTGAGGCGATTGGCGGTCACCATGTTCGAGGGTCCTTACAGGCTGATGATCGCGAACTCGCTGAACAGCAATTGGGTCGAGCTGGTGACGTGTATGTTGAAACTGATGGTTTCATGAAATTTGAAGACACAATTCGCTCGATTTTAAGTCAGGTTCCCGAAGCTCGACGCACCGAAGGCTTATCTCCATCGGAGCTGATTAGCATTATTGGGCAACATGTGAAAGATAAGGATTCCATTGTTCACCAGGCATATCTTCAAAAAGTACCAATTTTTTGTCCTGGTGTGTTGGATTCAATGTTGGGCTTACATATCGCGCTTTTTAGTCAGCTCCACCCCATGAAATTAAACGGGCTTAAGGATATGGAAATTCTTTATGAAGTAGTCCATGACGCGAAACGCATAGGGGCTATAATCCTTGGTGGAGGCCTTCCCAAACATTTCACCTTGGGCGCTAATATTCTACGCGGTGGACTTGATAGTGCTATCCAAATAACCATGGCACGTGACGAAGACGGAAGTCTAAGTGGCGCAAAGCTCCAAGAGGGAATATCATGGGGGAAGGTGAAAGCTGATGCCAATTTTGAAAATGTGATTGGTGATGCAACCATCCTCTTCCCACTCATAATTGGTGCCGTTTTAGAGACTATGGAATCTAATTAGAAAGAATTAAGATAGCGTTTTGAGTTATCCGTCCAGTATTCGTTTACAGTAGGCAAGTAAAATGGTCCTTGGAAAGTTAGGTTCATCACTTCACCAAGCAGTTCAGAAGTTACTCCGGTCATCTACTATCGATGAAAAGTCCGTGAAAGAGCTAGTGAAGGATCTGCAACGAGCACTTCTCCAGGCTGATGTGAATGTTCACCTTGTGATGGATTTAACCAAACGGATTGAACAACGCGCCTTAAAGGACGAAGTCGCTCCCGGAATTTCCCGTCGCGAATACGTCGTCAAAGTTGTCTATGAGGAACTGACTGACATTCTTGGACAAAAAGCAGTTCCCCTTACCCTGCAGTCCAATCAATCCAATATCTATCTAGTTGTAGGAATTCAAGGAAGCGGGAAAACCACCAACATTGTCAAATTAGCAAAGCTGCTCAAAAAGGAAGGAAATAGTGTCGGAGTGGTTGCAGCAGACACCTACCGTCCCGGGGCATATGATCAATTAATGCAACTTGCCGAACGTGCAGATGTTCCATGTTTTGGAGATCCGAAAGAAAAGGATTCAATCAAAATTGCGAAAAAAGGCGTAAAACATTACCAATCACAAAAGACACAAATCATCCTAGTCGATACAGCCGGACGCCATAAAGAAGAAAAGGGCCTCATCAAGGAAATGAAAGAGATTGCCAAGACTCTCAAGCCTACTGAAATCATCCTCGTTGTAGATGGAACCTTGGGTCAGCAAGCGTCCACTCAAGCTGAAGCCTTCAACGCTGCAACACCGATTGGATCGATTATTGTAACAAAACTTGATGGTTCTGCTCGAGGAGGTGGTGCACTCTCGGCTGTCGCAGCCACGGGGGCACCCATCAAATACATCGGAACTGGTGAAAAAATCAACGACATCGAGAAGTTTGAGCCTAAGAAGTTTGTGGGTCAACTTTTGGGCATGGCTGATTTTGAAGCCCTTCTGAAGCGAGTACAAGATGCCGAAGCCATGCCTGACAAGGAGTTAGCGAAAGCGCTTCTCTCAGGGAAATTTACCCTCAAAGATATGATGGCCCAGATGGAAGCAATGGGTAATGTGGGATCGATTGGGAAAATCCTAAGTATGCTCGGTCTAGGGTACAAAGTGCCAGACGAGATGAAAGAGGTTGCGACAGAGAATTTAGAGAAATGGAAGGTAATCATGAAATCTATGACCGAAGAAGAGCTGGAAAATCCCAAGCTAATTAAGAGCTCACGCACAGCTCGAATCGCCCGAGGTTCAGGAACCCAACCCAAGGATGTTAAAGATTTATTAAAGCAGTACCAGCAATCACGGAAATTCATCAAAAGCATCAGAAAACGGCGAGGTGGTCTTCGGATTCCAGGAATGGAAGGTATGATGGGTGGTCAAAAACTCCCTCGAGGCGGTCGCTAGTTGCCCCGCCTACATATTTTACTCGATTCGCCTGCCACAAATGAACTGACAAAAACCGAGTTAGATATTGGAATTGTTAGTCAACCCTATGTTATAATTGCACATTGTATTCGTGCTGGTTTCTGCGTGTCGCATGCTCTCCGTGAATGGGTTTGCTTAACCATCGGATTTGACGCCCTTGGACCGTATTCCCTAACATTGGATCCTACCACGATTCGCTACATGGGCACTGATGAACGATCCATTTTACATATCATCCTCCGCGCACAGATATCCCAACGACAAAGAAAAGCAAAGGTCCCATATGGTGTGTCCATTTCTGAAGAACCAATAGAAGATATGATTACAACGTTCCTTGAATCAAAAACAAGCCTCTTGATTCCTAATCAGATTGAAACTTGGAAAGAGGAGCAAGCCAAGTTATCGAAGATAGCCATGTATTGTCCTCTCTTTGATGACTGGGACTCTTCGAGTTTTCAGGCTGAATCATTGTTGTCATATTCTGGTCAGATACCGCGTGATGTTGCCATCCTCGAGGTTGTTCATGCCTTAGATGCTTTGTAAATCGTGATGCAGAAAGACT
>JABXGS010000122.1 GCA_016550425.1 archaeon | reverse complement strand
TTAGAATCCTTCCCCACTTATTCTCGAGTCAACTGGGGACCATTTTCAGGGCAAGAAGTCGTCTTTGGCTGGCTCGACAGCATGATACTTTCAAACACCGAGCTCACAGCCGCTGATTATAATTATATAACTCTGCACGTCACCTATCCGCGATTACTGGTGGAAGTCAATCCAGTACCTTTCTATGCGGCTGGTTTGGAAAATACGGTACCAATCTTGGATCGGTTATTTGCAACAATTGAAGAAAGCTTTGATGTCTTTCTGGGTGGGCGCTCAGCACTTAACAGTCTAATCAACTATATCCAATCTTATACTGACCGTCGAACAATGGGAATCCTCGTGTTACCCATAATAATACTATCCGTCCTCCTTACGACATTTACCACCTCACTTTTCATTTCTGGGCGGCGTCCAGAAATCGCTATTCTTCGTTCACGCGGGGCAAGTTATCGACAATTGTACGGTACCCTCTTACTTGAATTCTTAATATTAGCTGTTGTCGGATTAGTTATCGGTGGATTTTTAGGTGTCCTCATTGGTTGCCTCATACCCTCCGCGGTTACCTTCCTCCTCTTTGACTTGAGCATTTTCATGCGGTATCTCACCTTTACGCAACTCAATCCATTTTCCTGGCTTTTTGCAGCACTAGTCGTGATTCTTCCTGCAGCTATTTACACAATTTTCATCACCAGATCATTCCTTAAAACCGAACTGTATTCTGCCATTCGTGGGGATAATTCCCGATGGAAAATCAAAACCTGGATGCAAGTAGCCTACGTAGCCTTGGTCATTGTCGTTTTCTGGCCACTTATCAATTACGTTATCTCTGTTCCACTTACAATTGATATGGCTCTTCTTCTCTTCATTGGCACTGTAGCATTCTGGGTCATATTAACCGATGCTACTGCTCGTGTTCTTCGACCAGGAATTGCTGGATTCTCCAATCTCCTTCGTCCGGTATTCGGGCAAAAAAGCACGCTTTTTGCTAAAAGTGTAAAGGTACGCCGTTCACGAATTGTACCTTTGCTAATCATTCTGCTGCTCACTTTTTCAGTTACATTCTTTTCTGCTGTTGAAGCCCAAACTTATCAAGTTCACCTCAATCGACAAATCGAATACTACATTGGGGCTGATATCCGCATCTACAGTGGTCCGGTTCCAGCTCAACGAGTTCAGGAAATCACAGCACTTCCACAGATTTACTCTGCGACACCTTTCATAGAAGTTCGCGCTAACCTAGGACAAACTGAATTCCGGTTACATGGAATTGACCCGGCAAGCTATGCACAGGTAGGGAAATGGGATCAAACTAGCATGGTGGGAGATGACTACCTTACCGTTCTAAACCGTCTCGAAGCTAACCCTAATGGAATAATCCTACCTGAACATCTAGCTACTCTCTGGAACAAAGCTGTAGGTGACCCTATTGATATCCGTGTCTGGGATCAACGCATTGTAATTCTTGAAACTAAAACCTTCGAAGTTGTAGGGATAATGCGGACTGCGCCTGGGTTTGGTTATGCCAACCCCTCTGATCCAGGTGCCTCCGTGTCAACAAGTCCCGGTTTCGGTTTCCAGACAGGAAACGCCTTTGCATTTGTGCACGAAGATTATTTTCTTGTAGAAGTCCCTTCGTGGAAGGTTTATGACTATGTAAATCTGACTCAAACTTTCCTTGCCAGACTCAACAACGCTTATACCATCCAAAGTGCACTCAATGCTCTCCAATCCATAGATTTTGTTTACTACACATGGGCTCCACAAACTTTTGATTTAGAATCTGCCTATCCTGATGGCTATCTCTTTTCGCAAGGAATCATCAGTCTGTTATCCGTGGGGTTCCTTGCTGCACTCAGCATAAGTGTGGTCGCTCTCACCATCTTCGTGAATACAATTGTCTCTGAACGACGAACTGAATATGCTATCATGCGTGCATTAGGAGGCACCCGACGCCAAATCACAGCCATTGTTCTAGGCGAATTCGTTGGATTGATATTAGCCGCATTCATCTTCAGTCTCATAATTGGCGTTATATTCTCTTGGGTACTAATGTTCTCACTTCTTCAACTATTCCCCCAACCCTATGTGATTCCCTTTAGCATCATCTATCCCTTTAGTCTCCTCATTGCCATCTTAGGGCTAGTAATTCTAGGGCTAATAGCTGGTGCTTATCTTCCTGCTCGCCGGGCTGGACAAGTCGAGGTGAGCAATCTCCTTCGAAATCTGTAAAACTAGTCCACGAGATAGTTTGTTGGGTGCGAAAGCTTAAGGCAAAAGGCAACTGATATCTCCACTAGTTGGTCGGTTCCAATGAGTACTCCATTTAGCTATAATTCCCTCGTCACCGAACGCCATCAGATTATTCAAGACCAAATTGCCTCCAACCGTGCCCTCATTGGATATATATATCCTCATGCTCCCCTTGAACTATTTCTTGCTCATAACCTTACGCCAACTCTCTTATGGGCTGAACCCAAGGTTCCTGGTGCGTATGAGGCTAGTCTACAAACTTTCTGTTGCGCGTATTCACGAAACCTCTTCAGCCAACGCGCCAAAGAGCGACTCCCTCACCTCAAAGGCCTTGTCTTTCCTGGGGGCACCTGTGATTCTCTCCAAAACCTCGGTGATGTCTGGCAGGCCAGGTTCCCAGAAGACAACGTCTTTCGGCTCACCTACCCTGTGGCAAATGATGAAGCTGCCCTCATATACCTCACCAATGAGCTCCGCGAATTAAGTAAACAGCTGGAAGTTACTCTGGGTGCACGCTTTTCGATGCAACATTATCAGCAAGGTGCTGCCCTTATTGCTGAATTTAGAGCTGCGGCCCAATTCGTAACCGTTGCTCGAATCCTTCAGCCTTCACTTTATCCGTATTTGGATTATACGCGGCTCCTGCGCCGATTTTTCACTGCACCCAACGCACAATCACTCCAAGAAATCGAAGGTCTCGCCTCTAATCTACAAGATGAATTGCGGAAAGTCCAGCTTCTCCCTGTGGCAGAAGCTTTACGGCATGGATTACTCATAGGACAAATTCCTCACCAGATCGCCATCCAATCAACCAATGAACCACGCCTCCTCGCTCTAGGTGGGATGATTGATCCTGAAGGATTTGCAGTCCATTTTGAAAACGCAAAAACCAGTGCAGGTCTGGAAAACTTGGAACTGATGCTTGATGTACTCTCCTTTTCGTTCCGGAATATATTTGTGAAACCTCCGAACCTCCAAGGGGATCCTTTCACCGAAATGGCTCGGAGTATCCTCAGCGCCCCCACAGAACCGACGCAAGAGGGTTTACCCGCTCGATTACACTTTATCGACCAACTCTTGCAGAATCTACAAGTGAACGGGTTGATTATTAGTGAACAATCTTTCTGTGATCCCGATCAATTTGAGGTCCCTGACACATTAAAACTAGCGGAAAAACGGAAAATTCCAGCCATTCGTCTTCCATTGGATCCTGAATTTTCGGATCGTGTACGTCTGGAGGGACGTATTCAAAGTTTCTTGGAAACTCTCTCAGCAAGATGAATACGTTGAGGTGAATAATGGTGTCATCAGAAACCAAAGAAAAAGCCTACCGTAAACTCAACACCAGCAAACTTCTTCGTGAAACCATGACTTTACACATCCTGAGCACTAAACAAGCTTCCCAAGAAGGGCGATTGGCATGGGTCACTTCCGGCTTCCCAGTTGAAATCCCAGTTGCCTTCGATGTCACGGCTGCCTATCCAGAACAATATGGGGCTATTGTAGGCTCAGATAAATGTGGTCCCCTCCTCTGCGGATTTGCTGAAGAACTGGGCTTTTCCCAAGAACTGTGCTCATATGCCCGTTCCAGCATTGGTTCTGTGCAACGCCCTGAGCAAAGTCCACTCACAGGCCTTCCTACACCACAGGCACTACTAGCGTGTAACAATATTTGTGGCACAGTTCTTCCTTGGTATGAGGCTGTCTCTGAAATGACTGGGGCCCCTGTGTATCTTGTTGATACGCCACCGCTTGAAGGAGATCAACCTCCTCACCACCTTGCCTATGTCAAATCGAGCCTTGAAGGACTCATCACCTTTCTAAGTGAAACCTTTGATCGAGAGTATGATGAAACCAAATTGCTTCAAGTCGCCGAGGTATCAAATGAGGCGGTGAACCTCTGGACCCGCGCGCTCGAAGCGTGTAAAAACAGACCTTCTCCACTTAATTGTGCTGATCGATTTCTTTCCATGGCACCCATTGTTTCGTTACGTGGAACCCAGCAAGCCATTAACTTCTACCAGGCATTTCTCACAGAAGTCAAGGATCGTGTGAAAAATGGTGTTGGTGCAATTGTCGACGAAAAGGTGCGCCTCCTTTGGGACAATATCCCTCCATGGTTTACAATCTACAAATTCTTCAATACCTTAGCAAAACAGGGCGTCGTCTTCCCAGCGGATTCTTACACTCATGCCTGGTCAGCGAAAATCCCTCGAGGCGAAGTTATCGAAAGCATTGCTAAGGTATATTCAAATGTCTACCTGAACAAAGGTCTCCCTGCCAAAATTGACAAGATGTGTTCTCTTATCAAAGATTATGATTTGGAAGGATTTGTCCTCTTCTCAGTTCGTTCCTGCAAACGCTATTCATTAGGTCAGATGGTTACCAAAGAAGAAATCACTCGACGAACTGGTGTACCAGGCGTTATCATCGAAGGCGATATGGTTGATAGCCAACAGTATAATGAAGCCCAAGCTGAAACCAGAGTGGAAGCCCTCCTTGAAATGATAGTATAAGAGCCGATAACTGTGGTCAACGAAGCAAAACTCGGCATTGGTATCGATGTAGGATCCACCACTACCAAAGCAGTACTGCTTGACAAAAACCACACCGTAGTAGCCCACTACCTATTAGCCACAGGAGCCTCAGCTCAGAAATCAGTACAACGCTGCCTTGATGAGCTAGCATCACTCTCTGAGGAGGATCTCACCAAGATACCCGCAATTAGCACGGGATATGGGCGGCGTCAAGCCCCCAATGCCATGAAATCTGTTACCGAAATTACCTGCCATAGCTTGGGAGTCCATAGCCTAAATCCCGACATCGTGACTCTTATCGATGTTGGTGGACAAGACTCGAAAGTCATTCGTATCGGCAAGGACGGACGTCCGACAGATTTTGAACTCAATGACAAATGTAGCGCAGGCACAGGTCGTTTCCTCGAAGTAATGGCCCAAGTCCTTGAACTACCCATCAACGAATTGGGACCTCTATCCCTCAAAGCCAAGGCGCCTTCCATCATCAGCAGCACTTGCACTGTATTCGCTGAAAGTGAAGTAATTGGACGCATTGGGGCTGGTGACAACCCAGCTGATATTGCCGCAGGTGTCCATAAAGCCATGGCTAGCAAAATCGCGACACTCGCCCAACGGGTCAGAGTCAACCCTCCTGTCGCAGTCACCGGGGGCGTCGCCCTCAATCCCGGATTTCGCCACTATTTAGGGAAAGAACTTCACACCGATTTATGGGTTCCTGAAGACCCGCAATACACTGGAGCATTGGGCGCCGCAATTCTCGCTGTAGCTCAAGTGAATGAGTAACAGTTATGGGATGCAGTATCCATCCAGCACAGATACAGAGGTTGTGCACCCATGACCATTATCCCCTACAAAGATAAGAAACCAAAAATCGCAACAGATGCTTATATTTCACCCCGCGCTTCCGTCATTGGCGCTGCAACCATTGGAGCACGAAGTAGCGTTTGGGAACACGCCGTAATTCGTGCAGATTATAATACTATCTCCATTGGCACTGATTCAAGCATCCAAGACAACTGCACAGTACACTGTGATCTTCGCTTTCCTACAAAGATTGGTAATCGTGTTACCCTAGGACACAACTCCGTTGCACACGGCTGTAACATTGATGATAATGTACTCGTCGGTATTGGTGCAGTCATCCTAAACAATGTTCAAATCGGACATCACACTATTATCGGCGCAGGAAGTGTGATTAATCCAGGGAAACAAATTCCCCCTGAAAGCCTAGTTGTTGGAGTGCCAGGCAAGGTTGTACGGACTCTTTCACCTACTGATTTACAGGAATTGGAAGTTACTTGGAAGGTCTATGTCGAACTGAGCCGCAGATACCTAAAGCAACTACGTGAATAGAACACCGAGTGATACTTCACAGGATTGATGTTCCATTCAAATTTCAGGGCATTCACAAACCAAATTATTTAATAGTGATAAGATAATCTGCCTTCAACGTGTTGCATGCCAACACCTGACACAAAGTTACCCTTTGTAGGTGGAGCCTGTGAAAATTACTGTCAGTTTAATCAAAGCCGATATTGGTAGTATTGGCGGTCATATTCGAACCTGTGATGTGACAACAGATGTCATCTGTCAAGCTATCGACGAAGCCCATCAATCCGGACTCATCATTGACTACAAGATCTGGAATGCGGGCGATGATAGTGAGATACTGATGACCCACACTCGTGGAATTGATGATGAAGAAATCCACAAAACCGCTTTTGACGCACTCATGAAAGGTGCCCAAAATGCGAAAGAACGTGGACTGTACGGAGCTGGGCAGGACATCCTGAAAGAAGCTTTCAGTGGAAATGTCCGAGGAATGGGTCCTGGCGTTGCAGAAATGGAGTTTGAAGAACGCCCAGCTGAACCTTTTGTAGTCTTTACAGCAGATAAAACCGCCCCAGGAGCCTATAATTATCCTATTTACCGAATTTTTGCCGACCCTTTCAATACTGCAGGACTCATCATTGATCCAAAGATGCACGATGGCTTCATTTTCGAAGTCTTTGACATCAAGAACGATAAAATGGTCAAATTAGAAACTCCTACCGAAACCTATGACCTTCTTGCCCTCATTGGTTCAACCGAAGATTACGTCATCAAACGCGTCTATTCCAAAGACGAATCTCGAGGCATTGGTGCAGTCATTTCAACTGAAAAACTCTATGCTGTCGCTGGAAAATATATCGGCAAAGATGACCCTGCAGCCATCGTTCGTGCCCAAAGTGGATTCCCTGCAACAGGAGAAGTTCTTGAAGGCTTTGCCCTTGGTCATCTCGTAACTGGCTGGATGCGTGGAAGTCATAACGGACCTCTAATGCCTGTGCCCCTCCACTATTCCCAATGCACACGCTTTGACGGTCCCCCACGTATAACAGGTCTCGCTTTCAGTATGAAAAACGGTGTACTAACAGAACCCATTGACGTCTTTGATGATCCCGCTTGGGACCTCACACGAGACCAATGCATGTATGTAACCGATTATCTTCGTCGACATGGACCCTTCGAACCCCACCGGCTTCCTCCATCCTCCATGGAGTACACCACTCTTCCCCAGGTCTTGAAGAAGCTAAAGAACAGATTTAAACCTCTTAAGTAGTGCAAATCTTCACTTCCACAACTAGTCTTCAAGGTCCTCAAGCACACGTTCCTCATTGTGTATGAGACTGATAAGCTAAGTAGCTGTTCAAGGGTCGAGCTACATCAGTAAGATTCACAGGCGCTCGAAGCTGCAAGCTTTCCTTACACGGTAGCCTGCAAAAATTAATTCAAACAGGAATGGCGGGCCCGCAGGGATTTGAACCCCGGATCTACAGGTCCGAAGCCTGTCGCCGTATCCACTTGGCCACGGGCCCACAAATGAAACAGGCGTGTTATAACCTCCCCCATTTTAATCGTTTCGATGCGGTTTTCGATGTTTTGACCCAATCCAAACTCTGGCGAAAGAAAAAAAAAGGCTGACTCTGTGTACTCTCAACAGGAATCGAATAACCGTGAAAGTTGAAAATCCTTGGGCAGAGTTTGAAAAACAGGTCACTGAAGCGCTTCGACTTGCCAGTGGTCAAGACCTAAGTCAGTACCTCGAACTCCCTGCCGAACCCCATCACGGAGATCTCGCCTGTACAGCAGCATTTCATCTGGCTCAGCAACATAAGAAGAGCCCTGCTGAAATTGCAAAAGATCTCGCAGTATTCGATCCATCACGTTTTCCCTTGATAGAACAAGTCGTTGCTCAAGGACCCTATGTGAATTTCTATATCAACATTATTCCCTATCGTCGACTCGTTGTTGATGCCATCAAAAAGACACATGAGGGCTATGGGAAATCAACGAAATTCGCCGGTAAACACGTCGTAGTTGAATACCCTGCTGTGAATCCGAATAACCCATTGCACATCGGGCATGCCCGGAATGCTGTTCTAGGGGATACCACAACACGACTGCTACATGCCGTTGGATACGAAGTCACTCGAATGGACTACATAAATGATCTTGGACTTCAAATCGCCGTAGCATATTGGGCCCTAAAACACTTGGATGCCACGAAATACAAAGGCAAATACGATCAAGTCATTGGGCGGTTATACGTGGATGCTCAAGAAAAATACGATGAATCCCAAGTCCGCAAGTATCTCAAATTAATGGAACAAGGTAACAACAAAGTTGCCACCGAAGTCCGTAAGATGTCTGAACGGGTCCTTCGCGCCCACCATAAAACCCACTTAAAACTCAACGTTCATCATGATTTACTCGTCTGGGAAAGTAATATTGCCCACTCTGGTTTGTTTGCTGAAGCTCTGGAAAAAATGCTTGGGGCTCCCACAACTACAAAACCCGCCACAGGCGAGAAGGCTGGCTGTGTCATTGTTGATCTCAGCAGTTACGAAGAATTTCAACAACTCAAAGACACAGATAAAGTGCTTGTTCGCTCCGACGGCGTCGCTACGTATACAGGCAAGGACATCGCGTTCCACTTCTGGAAATTTGGTATCATTAAAGACCCGTTCAACTACGCGCCCTTTAAAAGCCCTAAAGCCAAAGAAGGCACTATCTGGACAACCACCCAAAAGGGCGAAACTGGACATTATCATCCTGCTGATATTATCTACAACGTCATCGGTATGCCCCAAAATCAAGCCCAACGAACCGTCTATCTCACCCTTCAAACCTTAGGCTACGAACAGGCTTCCTCTAACTACTATCACCTCGCATATGAATTCGTCACCCTCCCCGACACCCGATTCTCCGGAAGAAAAGGCACATGGATTGGAGTCAGCACCGACGATGTCATCCGCGAAGCCACACGACGAGCCCGCAAAGAAGTAAAAGAACGAAACCCTGCTGCTAATGCCAAGTTCCTCCGACAAGTAGCCGAAGCCATAGGTTCTGCATCCGTCCGGTATGCGCTCCTGAAAGTAGCAGTCGAAAAACAGATTGTCTTCCGATGGGAAGACATGCTCAATTTCGAAGGCAATGCTGCCCCCTATCTCATGTACACCCACGCTCGCGCCAGCTCAATTCTTAACAAAGAACCAGCTCCAACTAAAGCCCGACTCAGTGAGCTAACTAACCCCTATGAAACAGAACTTATCAAACTCTTGGGCCGCTTCCCTGCTATTATTCTCGAAATCGTTCAAGGCATAAAACGCGAAGTCTGGGGCACCCGCATCGAGCTGTTCCATCTAGCCGAATACGCCCATGCTTTATGTGTGGCTTTCAACTCTTTCTACAATCACTGCCCTGTCTTAAAAGCAGACACGTCTGCCCTCAAAAATGCTCGGCTACTCCTTGTCGATCTGTGTCGCCAGGTTCTCTCCAACGCCTTAGAACTTCTAGGAATAGAACCCCTAGAACGCATTTAAGCTAGCAGCGGCCTTAATGGTCTAATATAACAAGAATTAAATATTACATTATGTACTAACATTCTCATTAAACGAGAACATTACAGCTCGTTTTAATGGAGATGATTCCTTTTGAAAATCGTATATCGTCACTGGGAGCCCGACCAAGGGCTCGAAGACATCCAAGCAAAAATCTACACAGAAGCATCTGGCCTCCCAGTCCGGGCTGAGCAGATTCGAGCTCGAAACATGAGCCGCGATCCC
>JABXGS010000121.1 GCA_016550425.1 archaeon | reverse complement strand
TTGGGACATATCTCGTAACAATTGAAGCGAGTAATCTTCCTAATTATCAAACCAGCATTGGAATCATTTTACTAAATATTCTCCCAATTGATTCTACTCTAACTGTGCAAGGACCCGCTTCAGCAATCGTGGCAGGTGACTCTTTCCAAGTATCTGCTAATTTCAGCACCATTTATGGTGCTGCATTACCAAATGCGACGGTCTACTTTAATTGGGCTGGAGGAAATGCGACTATACCTTATGTGAGTGGATTTACTTTTCGCGTAATAATCAACTCTTCAGGGCTAGATGCAGGCCAATATACAATCTATATCACTGCAAGTCATCCAAACGTTATCGAACAACTCCGTACCGTTTCAGTTGCTCTTATTGTGATGCCTGCTTACCTTGAATCAGATACACCTGTCATCCTTGTAGAATGGGGTGATAGTTTCACCGTGCTTGCTGAATTCTATGACAATAATCTACAGCCAATAATAGGAGCAACAATCCATTATAACTGGGGTAATCTTTCTGGGACACTACAACCAACAGGCATCTCTGGTTGGTATAATACCTCTCTTCCAAGTGATATTTTTGCCGTCGGTGTGTACCAACTGACCCTCAGCTGTGATCATGAAGGGTATCAATTCGCAATCACATCAATTGGATTAAACATCCAACCTCGTCAAACAACATTGATTATTGAGGAAATTTATACCGAATTAGATGACGCGGAAATTATCATCCCACTAGATGGAACAGCTTGGGATGTTCCGCGTGGGGATATGCTATGGCTTTATTTCAATTTTACAGATGCTGATGGAAATATAATTTTCAATGCTACGGGTTCTTATTCTTGGGAATTGGGTAGTGGTAGGCTACAATTTATCGATGAACTCTATGTAGCCCAAATCAATCTCACAGACGTAACTCCAGGGTTGTACGGAATTTCCATATCACTCTCTCGTCATAACTTCGAAACCGCCACTGCTCCCTATTTCCAATTAAATGTAATACAAGTACCTACTGAAATCACAGGATTACCAGATACAATAACCATCTTTACAGGTGATACCTTCACCCTCCATGTAACGTTTAGAGATACTTATCATAACATCATCATCTCTGATGCAACGCTTTATGTGACTATTCCCAGCCTTGGTCTAGAGTTACGACCAATGGTAAATAATGGAGATGGAACCTATACGCTATCTGGTTTATCTGCATTAATTGAAGGAACATCTCCAATTACAATCGAGTCAGCTGCGGCACCGAAATATGCCCAATCACAAAGATCGGCTACTCTCATTGTGAGTCTAAGTCCCGTAGCGAGAAGCGCGATTCAAGCTGGAGCAATTATTGGTGTCGTTTTAATCATTGCTCTACTCATTTGGCTTGCTTATGCTAGGGTTTACTCAATTCCTTGGATTGTCCGAAAAATGCGGAAGATGAGTAAATCAATTGACCGTGGACACACTCCTTCTCTTTCAAAAGGCGATATACATCGAATTCAAGACCGTGACAATCAATTGATTACAATTATGACACCTTCTTATGAAGCAACGAGTCTTGAAATTCAACCAATAGTTCTCCCTCTGGCTGAACTTCCTATAGAGCGAAGGTCAGAAGATGATGCAATTTTAATCGAACTTGAACACCTTGAAGGTCTTGGCGAGAAGCAAAAAGAGCAGCTCTTTGAACAGATGAAAAAGATTCCAGCGAAAGATCGAGTTTGGTTCATGGAAGATATGAAACGGCAAATGGCGGAAGGTCGCTTTGATTATCTCAAGACGGGTGACGTTAAAGCTGAAGCTGAAGATCTGCCTGTGAAAACATCTGAGGAACGCCAGTTAAGTCCTGTCGAACAAGCATCATTGGTTGCCGTACTCCGCGAAGGACTTGAACAGTTCTCTGTAATAAGTGATGATGACAAAGATGCATTAGTCCAACAATTGATAATCATGACTCCTGAAGAACGAGAAGCAACAATAAAGAAACTGATGGCTCGAATGAAAGGTTTACAGCTTGAAGAGCCTGTACTAAAACCCAAACTCCAAAAGCGAAAGAAGAAAGTTGATTTTGATTCAAGCGAATCATAAAATCTACTTTCTTGAAGGCATCAGATTAGCCCAACTACTCTTAACTAACCAGTAAGTCTTTTAGTTTCAAAACCTGCTTATGATTTTAAATTTAGGTGGTAACTATGAAGCAAATTGGAGAAGGGCTTTTAACTCTTCAGAAATCAGCTCAAGGCGTACTTCGAGTAATTAGTTCAATAGAAGATGTTCTTTCATTACTCAAAGAATTCAAAGCTGAGGAATCTTCTGGAGTAACCAGCGATAAGATTGTGCTCGTAGAAGATGCGGGAACAACCACATTAGCTCCTGTACTCTCTCGATTAAAAGGAGTTATTTGCACATCAGGGGCTTTGGGATCTCATCTTGCTATAGTGACACGGGAATTTGGAATTCCTGCACTTATGGGTACAAAAATTAATTTTGATGGTAATCTGAATAATCAAATGGTTCGAATCGAGCCCAGTAACGGAACGATTGGATTATTATTACTAATCACGGAAACCGAATCCTGAGGTATTTTAGTTACTTAAGGAGGGTATCTTGGTGGAATATCATCCAAAGAAACTTAATCAGCAATCTGGCTACCAGATCTCCTTCTTGCATCAGCTTCCCAGCAATCAACCTTCTCTTTATGGTGGAAAAGCTACTAACCTTGCCCGACTTCACCAAAATGGAATTCCAATACCACGCGGGTTTGTAATTCCAATAAAGGGCTTTATCGCATTTATCTCAGAATGCAAACATCTTGAATCTTATAAGAAGCTGCAACTCGAGCAAAATAACTTCGAAGAACTTTTACATTCAGCAGAAACCTTCAGAAAAATTGCTAGCGAATACGATATTCCCAAACCAGTTGAAAAGGAAATCAGTAGAGGATTTAGCTCTCTTCGCACCCATCACGAGCCATCCTCAACTGGGTTTGCAATTCGGTCTTCAGCAACCGCAGAAGATAGCGAACACTTCTCCTTCGCAGGCCAAGCTGATTCCTTTCTCTGTGTACATGACTTACCTAGTATTATTAAAGCAGTGAAAATGACTTGGCTCTCTCTTTACTCTCCTAGGGCACTTCTATATCTTCAAGCTAAGGGGATAAAAATCGATCAAATGCAAATGGCTGTAATAGTCCAAGAAATGATTATCGGTGATATTTCTGGTGTAATGTTCACTGCAAATGTTGCAACCAATGACTCCGAACAACTTATGATTGACTCAACATGGGGAATAGGAGAAAGCATCGTTTCTGGAAAAGTCATTCCCGACTCTTTTCTTCTCCAAAAAACCCCTTTGAAAATACTCAAACGCCAACTCGGGGAAAAAGCCCTCCTCTGTACTCCCTACCCTAGAGATCACCCCCAAGGCACAATGTTGATCGAAACTCCTAAGAAGCAACGTAAAATCTTCTCCCTCACGGATTCTGAAATTATTAGTTTGGCTAGACTTGGTATGCAAATCGAAGAACATATGGGACATCCACAAGACATCGAATGGACACTTCAGAAGGATCAATTTGTGATTCTCCAAACCCGACCAATCACGACAATTTGACATCAGTTAATTGATTTTCTATTGTTTAGTCCATCTCAATATCAATCATCAACATTTCACATCAGCGAAGCAGATATATGGCATCTTCATTAGAGTATCGTCAGGCTTCAGCGAAGCTTGGGGAACGAAAGATCTACGAAACCTTGCTACTTTCTACACCAAGCTCATAAGTGGTGAAAGTAAATGCCCTCGGATGAGCCCTCTTCAACCACAAACTCTAATTTAAAAATCTATGAGGAAATAGCCACAAAATCACCTATTGGCATAATCGTCTTTCAAGAAGACAAAGTCCTATTTGCCAACAGCGAATTGGCTAAACTCATCGATTACTCCCTTCAAGATCTCCATAAAATGACATCTGATGACTTCCTTCAATTTGTTGCAGATGCAGATAAACTAGAAGCGGGTCGCAGATTGAAATCTGTTGAGGGAGGAGAAATCAAGACCAAATTTTACGATATTCGCATCAAAGACAAGAAAGGGGAAGAACAATGGTTGCAGGTACTCCCAAAGGCCATAACAATAAATGAAAAACCAGCGATTCTAGCAATGGTGTCAGAGATAACCGATCAAAAACAGGTTGCTCAAGCCTACCAAGACCTTGTTGACCACTCACTCCAAGGGCTCATCATCATTCAAGACATGCAGGTCGTCTTTTCAAATCAAGCTTTTGCTGACATTAGTGGCTATACAATTGATGAAATCCTATCCCTATCCCCAGAAGAAGTTCAAGCCAGAGTTCACCCTGATTATCAAGCTCGTGTTTGGGGTCGAATGCGTGATCGTCTTAAAGGTAAATCTGTTCCTTCTCATTATCAGTTTAAAGCAATCAAAAAGGGTGGAGAAGAACGCTGGCTTGAAATGTTTGTATCTGTTACCGAATATAATGGAAAGCCAGCTGTTCAAGCAACCTTTCTTGACATCACTGAACGGCAAGAAGCTGATATCAAACTCCAAGAATCCGAAGCCCGATATCGAGGTCTATTCGATGAACTTCCCATTGGACTCTACCGTACAACTATAGAAGGAGATATCATTGATGCGAATCCCGCCCTTATTGAGCTTCTTGGAGCAAAGGATAAGGAAACCCTGCTGAAAATGAACGCCTCTGATTTCTATGTCGACCGGCAGGAACGCGTACAATATGAAGCAAAACTTGGGACTGAAGATATCATTACTGGCCATGATGTACAATTCAAACGGCTAGATGGTAAACGCATCTGGGTTCATGACAGTTTCCGAGCTAAGAAAGACGAATCCGGTGCCATTCAATATTATGAAGGCTCTCTCGAGGATATCACTGAAAGAATTCAAGCCGAACAAGCCCTTAAAGAAAGAGAACGCAGGTATCGTGCGCTTTTTGAGCACACTCACGATGCAGTATTTATCATCTCACTTGATATGAAGACTCTTGAAGCTAATCAACGAGCCGCAGAGATGCTTGGCTATACTTTGGATGAACTCATTGGACTGCCAGTTAATAATATCGTAGCAGAAGGCGAATATGAGGACAGTAAACGGGTGTTACGCGCTTTACTTGCTGGTGATCTTGTACCTGTTTATGAAAGGATTTTCCGGAAAAAAACCGGTGAAGAGTTCCCAGTTGAAATCAATGCAGCTTTAGTCACTGATGCTGATGGCACGCCCCTTCATATACAAAGTGCAGCAAGAGATATTTCTGAAAGAAAACAAGCTGAAATCGCTTTAAAGGAAAGCGAGGAAAAATATCGAACCCTAGTTGAAACATCACCAGATGCTATCACGGTAACGAATCTTGAAGGCAAAATCACAATGGTTAATCAACAGGCGCTCCAATTGTATGGTGTTAAAACAGAAGCCGATTTAATCGGTGTGAACGCCTTCGAGTTGATTTCTCCAGATGACATACCAATCGCCATGAAAAACATGGAAAAAACCTTGGAAGAGGGAACGTCAGGGACACTTGAATATCACTTATTGCGAAAAGATGGAACCACTTATCCTGCTGAACTCAATGCTACCCTTCTCAAAGATGCAGAAGGCAAAGCATCCGCGTTTCTTGGAGTCATTCGAGACATCAGTGAACGGAAGGAAGCTGAAGCCCGATATCGTCACCTTTTCGATAGCGTTCCAGTTGGATTATTCCGAACAACTCCCGATGGCACCATCCTGGATGCTAATCCCGCCTTAACTGAAATGTTAGGCTTTGATACCAAAGAACCACTTTTAAAACGAAAGGCCTCGAGCTTCTATCTTGATCCTGAAGAACGGAAACACTGGGAAGCTGCCGTAGCCCTTGAAGATGTTGTGACAGGAATCGAAGCTGAATTCAAACGGGAAGATGGAACAACAATCTGGGTCAACCTTTCTGCACGAGCTATTCGTGATAAGAGCGGTAAAATTGAGTGTTATGAAGGAACACTGGAGGACATCACGGATCGTAAACATAGCGAAACTGCATTGAAAGAATCAGAGGCTAAATATCGCGCCTTAGTCGATCAATCCCTCCAAGGGATACTTATCATTCAAGACGATCATATTGTGTTTGCTAACCCACAAATGAAAGAGGTGGTCGATATCACCCAAGATGAACTCTTAGATATGCCACCCAACGCGTTTTGGGATCGTGTTCATCCAGAAGATGTTACATGGATACAACAACGTATGCAGGATCGCTTTGCAGGAAAGAAGGTACAAGATCGATATGAAATACGTGTGATGTCAATTGAAGGAACTATTCAGTGGGTAGAAATCTGGGTGAAAATAATCGATTACCAAGGAAAACCAGCAATCCAGGTAACACTCACAGATGTGACAGAACGCATCCGAGCTGACCAAGCAATCAAAGAATCCGAAGAAAAATACCGCACCCTTGTAGAACAATCCCTCTTTGGAATTCTAATCTCCCGGGGTCCTCCTCTCCGCTTTTTCTTTGCCAACGAAGCCTTCTCAGATATGCTTGGCTACACTATCGAGGAACTCCTTGCAATGACACCAAGGAAAATCCAAGAATTAATTCATCCCGCAGACCGTGAGTTAGTAATTAACCGCGCTGAAAACAGATTGATGGGCAAAGACGTTCCGAATCAATACGAGTATCGATTGATGAAAAAAGATGGGACCATTGTGTGGGTGGAAATTTTTGCTCATCGAATCGAGTACCAAGGCGAACCAGCTGTTCAAGCAGCTTATATAGATATCACCGAAAGAAAAGAAGCGGAAGCTGCACTAAAAGAATCAGAGGAACGATACCGAGCGCTTGTTGAAGACCTTTCAGACTGGGTTTGGGAAATGGATATTTCTGGGAAATTCGTCTACACGAATAATGCTGTCGAAGACATCATCGGATTTTCTGCAGGACAAGTGCTTGGACGAACCCCCTGCGACTTCCTACGTCCTGAAGATGTGAAACGAGCACAAAATACATGGGCTGAACTCAAAGAAAGACGACGACCAATTCGTACAATCGTCATCCAGATGGTCCACAGAGACGAATCCGATGTGGTTCTTGAAGCCCGTGGTCGCCCAATTTTCAATGAGTCTAGCGAACTTCTTGGATTCCGAGGTATTTGCCGTGATATTACGGACCGCCTGAAAATGCTGGAACAACTTCGCGAACTCGATGAACGGCTTTAGCTAATGCTGGTCGCACTAGAATCCTTAAATGCAACATCCAGGCATCCTATTTTCCATGAGTTGAGATGCCATGATAGGTGATATCAGCACCCAAGAAGCGAACACACTCCTCCGCCGGGCAAGTGATGCCAGCACCTACTTACTCTCCCAACGCACAGCCCTTGAATCCAAACTTTTTCCAGTCACAGCATATAATAGTGTAGCATGTGCCCAGATTTACCGCGACTACCAATTTAATATGTTCAAAAAACTCGCAAACCATATCTCTCCCGAAGAGATTGGAAAGCGCTGCCGCACTTTGGCTGCTTATCCAAATATCCTTGGAGTCTGGGCATTTATCGGACTCTGGGGACTTGGCCGGATGCAAGACCTTTTCGATGCTGGCGGAGCTAAAAACGAATTACCTGAACGGCGTAAACAAGCCAAGTTCATGATTGATTTTTGGTATCGCATGGCAACAAGCTACTACGACAGTGACAAACCTCTTGCCGCGGAAAACAAAGATACGGCATGTGTGCTTCCCGACAATGTCCTTGATATGGTCAAACAAGAACTACAACCCATTGACACTGATCAAAGAGCGAAGCTGAAACGAACAATGGCTCAGCTCTATTTAGCTGAATTTCTCTCGTATTGTGAATGTCGGGCTAGCATCCACGAAATGGGTCCATATGCTTTTGGAGACAATGAATACCTTATTTTTCGGGAATTTTCCCCCCTCTACGATGGCTCACGACTTATTTGGGAATGGCACGACACACAAGCTAAATCTCCAATCCCCAATCTATCAGTTGCTTTGGTTGTAAAGGATATGGAGGAACTCATTTTCACAGACTTTGCTACTCTATTTCCTAAACCAGAGGACTACTCCGACCATATTACCCAATTTGCATTGTTTAGCCGTTATGGAGATAAAATCGAAACGACTTCTTTTTCGATTCTCAGCGATTTAGAAAAATTTGCCACCGATGTGCAAACCGAACTGTATCTTGAATTCGCCGAATGGGATGATGTGAAGCGGCTCAAAGCGGGTTCTTCCGTATTCCTGAAATGGTTCTACATTTTTACTGATATGGGAAACATCACTGACAAAATCACAATGGGTCTCGATGAAGACACTGTCGGTGACTACATTCAACTCATGCTAAACTCCATGGGCCACCCCGCTTGGGCCCGACTTTTCCGCAGTAAAGACGAATGTGATAAAGATCCCTCCTTCTACGAACTCCTCGACTAATCGGAGCAACCCACTATGGTCTATGACATAGAACCCTCAAACGAACAGTTCCATGACCCTACTACTGCGCCTGATTGGAAAGAATCCTATTACTTCCAACTCTATGATCCAAAAGTCAAACTTGCAGCTTTCTTCTACATCTCTGCTTACCCCAATGTCCCCAAACGCGACTATCTGGTTGCCTTCCTAGTAGATGGTGAAACTGATATTTACCTTAACACGCTCCCGATATCCGGAAAACTCGATGTCCTTAGCGATGGTAAGCTCGCCTTCGAACTGCTTCAACCTCATGAACTCTGGAAAATCACCTTCGATGATGGAAAACGGGTCGCAAATCTTGAATTTACAGGACGGTTCGATCCCTTTGCCTACGATTCAAAGCAGGCCTTTAAAAAAGGGGTCATCGAACAGGAACATTATGAACAAGGTTGTTTTGTAGATGGAGTCATCCGACTCGCAAATGGCAAAGAATACCAACTCAGTTGCTTCGGTCACCGCGACCACTCTTGGGGACTCCGTGATTATGCGGCCATCGATGAATGGAACTGGATTGCCGCTCAATTTTCATGGTGCACCATTAACCTCATCAAACTACATATTGGGAAGAAATACGAAACTGCAGGATTCTTGTCAAGTCTTATCGGAAACCAACATCTAACCGACATCAAGTTCACCGATCACTTCGAGTCTAATGGTCTAACTCCCCAAGGGTTCACAGTCTTCTTTACCGATGAGGGAAAGAAAAAATGGCAGCTTGATTCCACCAAACTCCAAACCATGGTCTATCCTCCCCGCCAAGCTAAACCCGGATATGAAACCAACATCTACGAAATCGTCTCCCAATTCACCCTCAAAGGAGATCCTAGTTATGGTTACGGAATCTCGGAATTTCTCGTAAGTCGAAAAACCACGAACTAAACAGATGAATCTTTCATGCCTAATTTCAGCTACTTGATACCTGGCATCCTCGCAGGTTCAAGTTTTCCACGTAGTCGGGAAGACCTCAAATACCTTGTCAAAGAAGGAATCAAAATATTGGTATCTGCTATGGAAGACTCGCTCAATGAAGAACCTGTTATTGAACCTGGACTCGAATACCACTACTTTCCTGTTCTCCGATCAACACGAGACTTCCAGTAAGTATTCCACCAATCAATTCAACAGCCATCATAGATCTTGTAAAAATGATTCCAAGGAGAAGCCAACGTCTAGCGACCCGACGACATGAAGATGGGTCTCTCTTTCGGTGTTCGAAATGGTGTCCATGTCCCAGTGTTGATCACTTTTCTGCTACTCCCATATTTATACACGACTACGTTTGTAAGGGAGGCGAGAGTTGTCTTTTTACTCTTCCTTATTATTTAGGAGAATGATGTGGAATTTTGAAGTGTTATTCTTTTTTCCAGACTTCTTCGCCAATGTATTGACTGATACCACTGGAATCCTTCGGACCTACCTTGACTGTCCATTTAGAGGCTTCTTCGGTTTCACCACTAAGCCGCGCTGCCATTCCTGGGCTAATCAGGATGCGATGCTTAACTTTCTTTTCGACACCTGATTCTTTGATGGCTTCAGCTATCACATCCGCTGTTAATTTTCGACCTGCAACCGCGGATTGGATGCTAAGTCCTTCAGTATCAACCACGACGAGATACGCATCGATCCCCGCTTGTTTGATGTCACTCTCTACCGTGAAATAAGTAAGGGCAAAATTGGATGTGTACATGACCGGTGAATTTTCATCCGGATTCCCGAACTCACGAAGTCCTGGTTCAACAGCAACGGGCTTCACTGGATCGGTGTACAGGTTTGTGCGGAGAAATGTTAGGGGTAATTGGACCCACATATCGAGACTGTGCACCACTATGATATCTGCGTATCGGATTATCATCGAGGCTCCAGCAAGTGTTTCTTGCCATTTTGCCAATTCTTCTGCTTCCCCTTCTTTGTAATCGCCCCAAACCGAGATGGGGGAAGCAAGTAGCGGAAATCCAACCCCTTGGTCATTTTCACGAGTGGCTGCACGTCGGAGCATTGTAAAATCATCAATCGTTGCACCTAATGCCGCTCCAAATTCATTACCCGGATCGAGAACAACATCAACGCCCATCTGGGCTAGTGTTGAAGCGATGGATTTCAGCTCAGATAATTCGCCCGGTGCATAGGCGACTAACGGGCATTGATACTTCAGAGCGATTTCACCGAGTTCCTGCCACGTGTCTTTGGTGGCTGCGTATAAGAGTGGATGCCGCCCCTGAAGAGGTTCTGCGCCTGCGGCTAAAACCTTCGGATTCAATGAACATAGCATAATTGGCCAGTTGGTAAGTTCACCAAGACGTTTGGCTGCTTCAGCAAATTTCTTTGGCTCACCAGAAACCGATCGAAGGGCAATTCCATCCAAGCGGAGATTCATTCCTATATACAAATATGTCCATTCTTCAATGGCTTTAACACGCTTTTTCATCTCATCAGCTGAGGCTGTATCTGCTATGTCAACAAAGAACGCAGTCGGATGCATGTAACGCAGGTCGTGACGATAAAGAACAAGTTCTCCGCCAATCAGAACCTTGTTCTCTCCTGATCCAATTTGAACTTCCTTCACTGGTGGTCGCATGAGTTCTTCAAGTTTGTCACGTTTTTCTGCGTATTCGCGTTCCCGATACAATGGGGTGCATGCTTTGATACCAAGTGTATATTCAGCAGCTTTGGTTGCAAAGGCCATGCAATTCGCTTCACCACATTCTCCACAATTGGTTTGGGGAAGTAGTGGATAGATGTCCATCGGTCCTGCACGTTTCGCCATATGAACGCCTCAGATGCTCTGAGTAGACTTCAGATATACTGAGTTTCTATAATTAGCTTTTGTGCTTATGATACGGTTTTAGAGAATCACTATCTGGGCTCATTGAATGAATTGTTCTTGGATTATCCTTTCTTCCAATGAATGTCCACCATCGAATAAGACCTTAACAAACTGAGAGCGATCTTCTTGAACCCGCACAGTAAGGGGGAATTTCACTTCATCAAAATCCGCAGATACTGAGACAGGCCGGTTGATGGAGTCAAGTATCTCGAAATCAACAGTGACGGTCTGAGGAAGAAGGGCTCCAGTCCATCGCCTTGGGCGGAAAGGATTTAGCGGTGTTAAAGCCAGCACATTCGACCCAATCGGGATAATTGGACCTCTTGCTGACAGATTGTAAGCTGTACTGCCTGCGGGCGTAGCTACAAGAATACCATCGCAAATGAGTCTTTCAAGTCGCACCTTTCCGTTTACCGAGACCCGGATATGCGCCGATTGCTGCGCTTGACGGATGATGGCAACCTCGTTGAATCCAATGGCATGATGCGTCTTCTTATCTGCAGTTTGTGCTTCCATTTTCAACGGATAGATCTGTTCTTCTTTCGCTACCTTGATGCGTTCCAGTAAGCCTTCTTCTTTGTATTTGTTGAGGAGAAATCCAATCGTCCCCCGATTCATGCCATATAGGTGGACATCTTGATTCACATATTGGTGGAAACATCGGAGCATGAAGCCATCACCACCAAGTGCAACAATTATTTCGGCATCCTCAACGGATACAAAATCATATTTTGCTTTTAATGTGTCAAAGGCTTTAGAGGCTCGATCAGTATCTGAATGGACACAGGCAATCCGTGAAGAGGGCATGGCTATTCACAAAACCTTTGATAGGTTTCATAATAGCGTTTCGTCTACAATAAAAGTTGCTCCATTCATAAAGATGTAGAATAACACAAAATCTTTGAATTCCAGAAGTCTACGGTCTATGAATTGCCTTTTCTGAGGTTCCAAAATGACCATTGAAATCACACAGGCGCAGGTGAATGGATTCCGAATGGATCAACAATTTCTCACCCAAAGAGCGAGTAAGAAGGATATTGACTTGGTTGCCACTCAGGTGTGTGGCATCCAAGCGCAAATGCCAAAAGCCGCAAGCCTTCAACTCTGGTCACGAATTCAAGACCTAAAACCTGAAGATGTCAACACTGCTCTTTGGACCACAAAAACCCTTGTGCGAACGTGGTGTATGCGTGGAACTGCTCATTACCTTCCAACATCCCAGTTTCCAGCCTACCTGAAAGCAATAATTGAACCACGAATTCCCAGACACAAAAAATGGCTCGCGAAACGGGGGATTCGAGAGTTTGGTGAAGTAGCTAAGTTTGATCCATCACAACACGATTTCGAAGCTATCCTATCCGCAGTTACAAAGGCTCTCGCAGCAGGTCCAGCAACTCGAGATGAAGTGGCTAATATTGTTGCCGAGGAAGTGGGTCCAGAAGCCCGACCGTGGGTTGATACTGGCTATTATATCGTAACAAAGCTTCTAGCTTATGAGGGCAAAGTTTGCTTTGGTCCAGATTTAGAAGGTAAAGCAACATTGGTTCTCACCGAACAATGGCTTGACAAACAACCGTTTTTGGAGAAGGAACCTGCGGAAAATACGATCTTACTATACTTCCTCAAATGCTATGGGCCTGCCACGCCACAAGATTTCGCTGCATGGTCGGGTCTCAAAATGACACCAATTAAAGCAATTTGGGAACGAAACCTCTCTCAACTAGCCCAAATCACAGTAAATGGGAAACCACATTGGATTCCCCAATCAGACTTGGATGCTCTCATCAATACGACGACTGATTCTCGTCCACTGCGGCTCCTCTCGCACTTTGATGTCTTTCTCCTCGGGCACAAAAATAAAGTCCACATCGTTGATAAAGCTCACTATAAGCTTGTATTCAAAAAAGCCGCTTGGATTGCCCCAGTTATACTGCAAGACGGAACGGCGATTGGAACTTGGAAACAGAAACGCACAGCAAAGAAAATTACTATCACCGCAGAACCGTTTAGAACTCTCACAAAATCGCAGCTCGAAGAGGTAGAAGCCGAGACACAAAGGTTGGGAAAATATTTTGACATCGATTCTGATGTGAAGGTGATGAAATGATTTTAACAAAGGAAGAAACATCAAAATTCTATAAACATGTCGAAACACAGTTCACCAAGTGGGCAAAAACTCAAGACCATATCCGTCTTGCCATGGTTGTTGGATCTCGAGCGCGAAAGATGGCACCCGCGGATCAGTGGTCGGATCTCGATATCGTAATCTTTTCTACAGATCCTGGCAAACTCATTGATTCAGAAGATTGGGTAAACAAATTTGGTAATCCGGTAATAACCTTCATTGAACCAACTGCGGGAGGGTCAGGCGAAAGCTACGAACGACGGGTTTTATACAATAATGGCTTAGACGTGGATTTTGCGGTTGACCCATTTGAACTAATGCTTAAAGCCAAAAAGAATGGGATTACACCCGAACTTGTTGAAGAGACTGCAAACGTAATTGGTCGGGGAATTCGAGTACTTATTGACAAAGACAAACTAATGACTAATTTTCTCAAGGAATACAAGGCTATCAAAATACCGAAAGCAGGTCCTCCCACAGAACATGAATATCTTGAACGCGTCAAGGATTTCTGGTATCATACTGTATGGGCCGCAAAGAAAATCCGACGTGGTGAACTATGGGAAGGGAAAGCTTGTCTCGATTGCTTCATGAAGGGACGGTGCCTTTTACCAATGATTGAATGGCATGCTCGCCTCGTTCACTTCCACGGCTACGACACTTGGTTCCGCGGACGCTTCATGGAACGATGGGCAGATCCTCGGATTATCGCAGAATTAAGAGGAGTTTTTGCACATTATGATGAAGAGGATGTCTGGCAGGCCCTCGCAAATACGATGCAACTGTTTCGGTGGATGGCCAAAGAGGTTGCTGAAAAATTAGATTTTACTTATCCTAAAGATGCCGATCAGTTCGCTAGTCGGTGGGTAGATGCAGCATATTGGGATCAAGGACCCAACGACTAGCCAAACTGTGGGGATTTATTAACGTGCAACTTGCATGTGCCTTCATGAAAATTCTTGTTGGCTACTATAGTGAAACCGGGAATACAAAGCAAATAGCTCAAAAAATACACGAAGTGGCATCAAGCAAGAATGAAGCTGAAATTAAACCGATCCAGAAAATCGTAGTTGATGAGCTAAAAAAATATGACCTGATTTTTGTTGGTTCAGCCTGTCAGGATACAGATCTTGCGCGTCCATTTAAACGGTTCTTAGAAAAGCTCCCTCATAATCCTAGGTTCAAACTTGCAGGCTTTTTCACCCATGCAACCTATACACCGGAAGACACTGCTAGGCGAAAAGCACTTTTCGAAAATTGGGCAGGTAGGTGCGTCCCCACATTTGAACGTACATGTCAGCAAAAGGAAATTGATTTCCTAGGATATTTTCACTGCATGGGTGCCGCTTCTGGACCGATTGAGGTATTTATCCATAAAGAAATCATTGTTGACGATGAAGAATGGAAAGAATATCAACTAGAATTAAAAATGCACCCAGATACCAAAGATTTAGAAAACGTAAAAGCCTTTACGAAGGAAATTCTGCACAAAACCCTGGACACTACGAGTCCTTAGTCCACTCCTTTTCTACTGATGAGATATATGAACTCAATTCGAATTCCAGTATGATTCAATTTTTCCTAAAATCGACGAGGTTTCTTCGGATACGTTTGGAAGGGTGTTCGGGGTTCCTTACTTAGCCAGTCACTTTCTTGGTCTAGCCTTGTTAAGGAGCGAAGTAGGTCAAATGTGACCCAGTGAGATAATTCGGGATAACGTTCGTACTTCCAAAGACCATAAGGTCCCTGCAAATCTTTGACAAATTTCACGTTTTCTGCAACACGTGGATCGTCGAGGTTCGCTCCAATCCGCCAGGATAAATCAAGCATCTGTCCTACATCGTATCGTTTGAAATACGTAAAGCCACCTCGTGGGGGTTCAGCGCCCACAATACGGGCGACTTCAAAACCTAGCGTATGGGCTTGGCGCTGTTCTTGCGCCAGAAGTTTATCCAATCCGCGGCGAGCTGGTTCACTTCTTCTTCGCGACGGATGTAACGCTAAAGCACTCACAGCAGCAGTGGTATTAGTACGACATCCAAATTTTGAGTGGGGTAATCGTCGATAACCGGCAGCAAAAATGAGTTTATCCCTATGCCGACCAGAGGGCCAGCCACCATCAGGGAGTTCTTCTTGGAGTAACCATTCATAAGCGGCTTCTGCACGTCTATCAGTGGCGTATCCCGCCCATGCTAGTCCTAATAGTGGTAAAGCTGTCTGAACGGGTATTGCATGATATTTAACGTCAGCAGATCGAGCACCATCAAGCACGGCACCCTGTGTGATTAGTGGGAATGCGCCATCAGCTTGCTGTTGGGAAAAGAGGAATTCTGCTCCACGTTTGATTGCTGGATGCTTAGAATCAATCCCGAAATATCCTAATCCCATCAGCGCTTGGGCGGTCATTCGAATACGTCCCAAGACAGCTCCACCGCCTTCACCAGGTCTGAAAGAACCATCCTTGTCCTGCAGGGCGAGGAAAGCTTGCACACGTGGATCATTGGGTTGGAGTTTTCGTAACTCTTCAACTTCAGGATCTGATTTGGAACGGTGTAATAAATCGCGAAGCACCAGAAGGCGCAGACTTGGCGAAGGATCTGCAAGGAGAAGCGGTATCCAAGTCATTCTTTTCCCTCCAGAATTTCTCGAAGATATGGGGCAGTTGGCGTATCAGATTCTGCTACAGCCTCTGGGGGGCCTTCTGCGATAATTTTTCCTCCATCAGGGCCACCTCCAGGTCCCAGCTCAACAATCCAATCACATGCTGCTAGAATATGGGGGTGATGTTCTACGACGATCACGGTGTGTCCAGCATCAACGAGTCTATGCAAGACGGTAATCAGTTGGGCGACATCTTCCATGTGAAGACCAACCGATGGTTCATCCAGAATGTAAAGAGTTGGTTCCTTGGTTTTCGTTTGGAGCTCCTTGGCAATTTTGAGTCGTTGAATCTCTCCTCCTGATAATGTATAGCTTCGCTGATTCCACACTAGATATCCTAACCCTACTTCTTTCGCTAGTTTAAGTGAATTCGCGATCTGTGATTCATCCTTGAACTGTTCATAGATTTCGTCTAGTGTCAGTTGATTGAGTTCAGGGAGAGTAATTCCCCTAACATGTACATTCCATGCTTCGGGTCGATATCCAGTACCTCTGCAAGTTTCACATTCCACTAGTTCATTTGGTAGAAACCCCATGTCAAGTCTCAGCATTCCCCTTCCCTTACAAGCTGAACAGCCACCTGTAAGATCCTTTTCGCCTAGTCCTAAGGCTTGAGCATCATCACTTTCAATGAAAATCTTCGCCATAGGCTTTAATAGATTAAGGAAACTTGCTGGGCTCCGAATACCCCGCCGGGACTGGTCTACAATAATACAACGCTTTGGCTGACCTGTTATGGAATCATGGGCACCCGGTTCAAGAGGCTCTCGCGCAAAGGACGATGAATGGAGTTGTTTGAAGAGTGCTCGACCCACAGTATCAATGAGGAGTGTACTTTTCCCAGAACCAGAGACACCACAGACACCTGTAAATGCATTGAGTGGAAATCTGACTTCGCTGCCTTTCAAATTATTTTCACAAGCACCTTTCACAGTCATCCAATTTTGAGGTAGCCATCTTCGACTCGTATCCATCCATTGTATTAGACCCTTTTCTAGTGAGCCAGACCGAACATTTTCGCTACGTAACCATTTTCCGGTAATTGTGTTTGCTTGAATAATATCGGATGGAGTTCCTTCTGCGACAACTTCTCCCCCAAGTGCTCCAGCTTTTGGTCCCAAATCAATCACATGATCCGCAGCTCGAATAAGGAGGAGATCATGTTCGACAACGATTATTGTATTGCCTTCATCTCGGAGTTCCTGTAAGGCTTCAAGGAGTGCTTCTAGCTCGGATGGATGCATACCTCTTGAAGGTTCATCGACGAGAATCGTTATCGAGGTTAGGTCACTTCCTAAGAGACTTGCTAGTTGAATGCGTTGGGCTTCACCTACTGATAATGTACCTATGGGCCGGTTCAAATGCAGATAGCCTATTCCAACTTGGCGCAAGAATCGTAAACGGCGATGAATGGTTGCAAGGCTTGTTTCAACCAGCGGAATATCATCGGGAATCGGAGGAAGTTGAGAAAGAATTGATTCCAGCTGAGTTAGAGGGAGTTCACTGAGTTCAAATATATTCTTTCCTTCAAGGGTGACCGCGAGAAATTCTGGGTGCAAACCTGCACCTTGACATTCGGGGCAGGTAACCTCCTTTGTGTATGTTCCATGGATATCATAGTGGAATAGCCAGCTCTCATCTTGGTAGAATCCTTTCCACTTCCACTTGGTTTGTCTTTCTTTTCCTTTCCAGCGCCCGGTGGATTTACTGATGTATGTGAAATGATAGGTTTCGCCATCTCCGTAAAAGAAAACATCTTGAGCCTCTTTTGACATTTTGTTCCAGGGTGTTTTGAAGGGGTCAAATCCATATCGCTTCCCTAATTCGGAGATTATGGGCTGATCTTTACAGAGGTAGGTCTTAGGCCAGTAACCAGGTGAATACATCGCCCCCGCGCAAAGTGGTTTCTCCGGATTTATAATGAGCTTCTCAGGCTGGGGGAGGCGTAAAATTCCTAACCCATCACACTTCTCACAGGAGCTTACCCAATGGGCTGAAGAAAAATGCTGGGGCTTCGCAATCTGAGCAGTGACGTGACATTCAGGGCATTGCCATTGGTCATCACGTTGCATGTCAGCACCGCATTTCATGCATCGGCGTTTTCCCAAAGCTGAAAAAAGGTTGGCTAGATGAGCACTAATTTCTGTTAACTCCCCCACACTATTTCGTCGAGTAAATTGGGGAATTTGACTCCAAAGGTGGGCTCGGTGCGCAGTAACAGTTAGTGTAACACCAAGTCCCATAATTGAATCGACAATTGCTTCAGCTCCTTCACGGATGCCTTGGCGTTCATACATTGAAAGCGTCTCTAAGTATCTCCGTCGTGCTTCCGCTTGCAAGATATCTTGAACCAAACTCGATTTGCCAGAACCTGAAACTCCCGTCACCACGGTCAGAGAGTCTTTTGGAATATCGACATCAATTCCTTTCAAGTTATTTACCCGTGCGTTTCGTATTTTAATTACTGGTACTTGGTCTCGAACTTTTTTCTTGGCAGTTTTTCGTGGGTGTACTTTAGTCTCAGTCTTCAACGTCTGTCCAGTCAAAGAGGAGTCAACTGATTCAAGCTGAGCTGGTTCCCCCTCGTAGAGAACCTCACCTCCCCGAGGTCCGGCACCTGGTCCAAGGTCAATAATCCAATCGGCAGCCCGCATGAAATCGGTATTATGCTCAACAACGACAATTGTTGCTCCATGTTGAACCAACCGATCTAATACAGCCAAGAGTCCGTTGAGATCTTTGGGATGGAGTCCAGTAGAAGGTTCATCAAGCACAAGGAGTTGGTTCGTTAGCCTGTTTCGCCCTAGATACTTAGTGAGTTTGATACGTTGGGCCTCTCCTCCTGAAAGTGTGGGAGACGGTTGACCAAGTTCTAAATATCCCAGCCCCACATCCATGAGGGCTTCGAGAATACGCTGTGCGGCTTCCCGTTTCGCAGGAGTGAGGTATCTCGATTTGCTGAGTTTCTCATCGATTTCAGCAATTGGGAGGGCATAGAAATCCGCAATATTGAGTTGTTCACCATTAAATTCAACATGGGCAGAAAGCACTTCGGGGCTAAACCGTTGTCCAGTACAACCCTCACAAGGCAACCAAATCGATGGGAGATATTGCATTTTCACTTCACTGGCACCAATACCCTTACAGACAGGACAAGCGCCCTCAGGACGATTAAACGAAAAATGCGACCTTGATAAGCCGGTTGCTTCCGCAAAGAGATCACGGATAATATCCGCTAGCTTTGTATATGTCGCTGGATTTGAGCGTGGATTTCGACCGATCGGGCTTTGATCCACTAAGACTGGTTTGATGATTGGTCCTTCAATTTCCTCACATCCAATAGCTTCCTTTTTGGAAAGCGAGGGAACTAAGACATACTCAACAAGGGTGCTTTTACCAGAACCGGATACTCCTGAAATCACGGTAAGTCTTTTCAAGGGAATTGAAACCTGAATATTCTTCAGATTATGTTTGTTGGCTTTTTTGATTGTAATGAAGCTGTCCGGCTTAGGGCGTAGCTTTGGAGTTGTGACTCGTTCGCGGAGACTGAAGTATTGTCCTGTTGCAGTATCAGCGAGCCACAATTCAGCAGGAGACCCGTTGAAGACAATTTCTCCGCCACTTTTTCCAGCCCCCGGTCCTAAATCAATGGCATGATCAGCTGCCGCAGCAGCAACTCGCTCATGTTCAACAAAAATCACTGGACCCGCTAAATCTCGAAATGCTGGAAGAAGCCGGGCAATATCTGCAGGATGCTGCCCAATCGTTGGTTCATCCAAGACATGGATGATATCTTCCAATCGACTAGACAATGATATCGCTAGACGTACTCGTTGGGATTCACCACGTGAAAGAGTAGGTGATGCTCGGTTCAGCGAGACATACCCTAATCCAACTTGTTCTAATGCATCCAAGCGTCGCTGAATCTCCGAATGTAAACGCTTAGCGGTCGTGGGGAACGGCATGTTCTTAAAGAGTTCACAAGCTTCTTCGACCGAAAGTGCTAGCAACTCGGGTAATTGGAAACCCTCCCACCGAACTGAAGCAGCCTGCGGATGCATACCTGTCCATTTACATCGTTCACACCCTTTCCTTTTGCAATATGGACACGGTTGGTTGAAATGGGTAGGTCGTAGCTCTCGAAATCCTTCTCCACAACTACTGCAAATTTGCATCGTCGTTAGATTTAATGACAATTGCTGTCCTTGTACCTGAACTGCACCAGAACCCAAAGCAGTTGCCTGCTGAGTGAACGCACGTATCTTTTTCACTGATGATTTCGCATCGATTGATCCAAGAACGATTTCAATGGAATGAGGTTTTGAAGCATCTAATGGTTTTCCGGTCCATTCTGTTCCATCTACAATGATTTGGTGTTTCTCAAATTCTCCATCCAATGCAGCGAGGAGTGTTCTATGGCTTCCAAGGACATTTTGCAATAGAGGTGCATACACTTTCAGTGACTCTTTCTTAGATAACATGGTTAATTGTTCAATTATTTCATCTTCAGTTAGCACTCCTAACGGTGCATCACACTGTAAACAATAGCGGATTCCAAAATTTGCATAGAGTAATCGGAAAAATGGATGCAATCCTGAAGCGGTGGCAAGAGTGGATCCCGGATTGCGATTGAGTAAATTCTGGCCAACTGCAATAGCAGGACCAAGACCAGTGATGGACTCAACGTTCGCAGGGCTAAGCCGTTGGCCTCCACGTCCGTACAAAAAAACATCCAAGAATCGCCGATTGGCTTCATGGTATACTGTGTCAAACACCAAGGATGTTTTTCCAGACCCAGAAACTCCGGTAACTACCGTAAGCCCATCACCGAATTGGATATCGATGTTTTTCAAGTTGTGTTCACGTGCACCCCTAACGTGGATGTCCATCTACATCGTCCCAGAATTATCTAAAGCTTATTCTTAGTTGTTGTAGTTACACGAAGAGTCTTCTTAAATGTATAAAACGAAACAGAGACAATACTAAAAGTAATTCACTTTTCGAATACTCACGCTCCATGAACGGTGAATCGACTTGGAAGGCATACTGCTAGGTAAAGGGAAGAAGTTGCTCCTCATGGGTAGCAAAGCCTTCGAGAGGCCTGAACTTCCCCAGATGGTAAAGCATCAAATTGATGCTGCCATCAAACACACTATGTCAATCATCGTGGGCGAAGCGAAAGGCGCTTGTCGCCTCTATCAAGACTATCTTCACAAAATAAAGTACCGAGATGTAATCGTTGGTCATGCCCGTAGTCTACGATATAATGCTGGTGATTGGTCTGATATCAAATATGGCGATGATCTCCGTGAACGAGAACGAAACATGATTGAAGACTGTGATACAGCAATTGTAATTTGGGTCAACAAAAGCAGTGTAATCGCTGGGAACCTTGAACGTCTCAAATGGCTAGCAAAACCCACATTTCTTTATGAGTGTTCAACCTATTCGAATGATGAATCTTCAGGACCTCTCAATCCGAACCGAATCTATGAACCATTTCTTTATCGAAAACTCCGTCAAAAATATGGCAACCCGGCTATCCGAAAATACGGCTAGGTCATTAAGCGAAGCGCAATCCCGGAAAAGCTTTCAACCCTGTTAACTCACGCTTTAAATAGCATCATCGGTTCGTGCCTCATGGGGATATCGATGTCTGAACATCTTTACATTCCTTTAGACCAACTGGATCCTGGATTCCAGCAACTCATCCCAGCCGGCGCAACCATTCTATATACTACCCGTGCTGAAGTACTCAAGCGAGGAATGGGTGCCCACAAGAAATCCGGTTCTGTCGCGGTCACTGATCAAGGCATCGCCTTTCACGCTGCGAAATCCGGTCTCTTTGACGTCACATTAGTATCCATGGCTGCCGGCGCGCTCGCAGGGTTCATTCCCTGGGAAAACATCGAAAAGTTCGGTAACTACAAAGACAAAATCCAAGTCAAACACACCATGCCAGACAATCCCAAAAAGAAACTGGAATGGTTCTTCAAGTGTGAACGGTGCAAAGACCAAGGCGAAGAGAAGAAAGATTTCGAAGGCCGCAAGAAAGGCTTCGGACCCTTCGTTGAAGGTCTCTATAAGCAGAACAAATAACTACATCATCCAGGAAGAGGCCTAGAAGGCTTCCTTCTAGCCTCTAAATCTTATTTTTTTGATAACCTATCTATCTTATTTCTTTGGGCTACGCTTGATTGCAATAAGCTTCTTCAAGTCTTCTAAAATCGAGTCATCGACGACGCGAATCCATATCCACTTTCCATCATGTAGCTTCTTTGTGTTTTTAAATACCTCAACGATGGACGGCTGGAACTCGGATTGGCTGGTAATGAACTTACCAATCTCCTGCTTCCCAAAAACGATGAGAAAGCTGAAACTTAGTTTTTCAGGGAAGATGGAAACAAGTGTCCGTTTAGTCTTCCGATATCGAACCAGCCACCCATATTTGTCTCCGTAATACAAGATCTCTCTATTTAGTTCATAATTTGAGCTGAGATACGCATTGAGGTGATTCCATGCCTTTACAGCATCAGAATCCTCAATGAAGGACTGAATTTCAGCTTCTGTTAGTTTACGAGTTCTATCAAACATACGTTGATGAGGCTCATTTTCGATCATTAACATTTCATCCCAATTCTCAGCACAGTTTTGGTCCTGAGACTCATACTTATAGCTGGATATTAAAGCATACAGGGTTTGTGAATATAAACCTCTAATCACTTGGCTTATGTAATAGATAACACACCATCGTCTACATCAGCTGGAAGGTGACTAAATGCCAGTTTATATTACCGAAACACCCGATCTGTTTGGCTTGATTCTCAAACAGCAACTCGAATCCAATGAGCAATTATACCATTCCATAGAACGAAACGATGGCTATATCGACTGCGCAAATACTCAGAGGTATTTTGGCTCATGGGATGATTGGTCAGCAAACGAACGAGCGCTTCTTGAACACGCTAAGTCATCGATTCTCGATATTGGGTGTGGTGCTGGTCGTCATGCGCTCCATCTCCAAAACCAAGGATTAGAGGTCGTTGGATTGGACTTTTCCGAAGGCGCTGTCTACGTGTGCAAAAAGCGTGGATTGAAAAGAATCGTGCTAGGATCAGCCTGTAATTTACCTTCCTTCAAGCAGAAGTTTACCACCTTCTTGCTTCTGTTCAATAATTTTGGTATCTGTGGAGATCCTGTCAATACCATTAAGTTACTCCAAAATCTATACCAGCTTGGTACACCTAACGCTAGAATACTCTTGTCATATGCTGATGTGTCAAAAACGACGAATCCATTCCACCTTTCCTTTCATAAGCGAAATCTCGCCGCAGGACGCCGCAAAGGCGAAATCACCATTCGCTTCCGATACCAGGGTTATGTTGGATCCTGGTTCACCATCTGGCTCCCTACTCGCCAAGAATTCCAAGACACTGTGCAACACACAGGTTGGAAAATTCACATGGACCTTGAAGAGAAGGGATTTCACCACGTGATGCTCATCAAGGCAAAATCAAAGCAAATAACCACGGAGTAGCCAGAGAATGGTACTTATTGAGGATTATTCTCATTTTGGGGCAACAGAAAGAGTAGCTGGTGCCCTTCGTAATATTCTGGACTACCATGGTATTGTTGCGCCCCATAGCAAAGAGGCATATACCGAAGCCCTGCTTATGGGAATTGGAGGTGGGTTAGGCGCTGAATATGCCACCTGGGCCTTCATGGGCATTGATCCCACCCGTCCCCGTAAAAACAAACTCTATCTCCGCTTCCATCATGTGAAAAACTATATTGAGAAAAAAGAAGAAACCTTCATCCAAAAAATCGCAAAACGCATCGGAGCTCAATTAACTGTCAAAGAAACAGCAAGTCGAGAACGCGCTGACCAATTTCTCTTCGACTCCCTCATGGCAGGTAATCCAATAATTGTCCAATTATCTATTTGGCAGAGTATCTACTCTCGCCAAGTAGTTAGTGACAGATATCACGCAAATCCAAAGCTGTTTCCCCAACTGCTCTATGACGAGTTCGTCTTATTCCTCCCCTACTATTCCCTCCCCTATCCGTGGATTTCAGGACATCTGGCAACAGTATATGGCATTAACGAGGACACCAAACAAGTATATCTCTCCGATTACAGCAACCAACCCGTAACTATCAGTGTCCAGCAACTTACTGACTCCCGAAGCATTATCAAAGGCTGGAAAAACGCAGCATTTTCCCTTAGTCCGCCAAAATCCGCCCCTGATTTAAAGAAAGCAATTCGACAGGGAATCACTGACTGTGTCAAAAGTTTACTCCACGACAAAACCGTCATTTCTGGAGCTCATCTCCGAACAAAAGCCTGGCACGCAATAGCAAACAGCATTAGTAACTTCTCAGAAAAAACCGGGTGGTTGACACTTTTCAGCGAACCCTGGCAGCTCTTCGACACACTTACTCGTATTCATGCCCAAATCGCCTTTCACAACAGTGATGGTGGAGCCCTCCGATCATCATACGCAGATTTCCTAGAAGAAGCAAGCGAAATTCTGAAGAAACCCAACCTCAAACCTATCGCGCACAGATTTTCAGATATAGGAATCATGTGGGACGAAATCGGAACAACAGCCCTCAACGACGATATTCCAGAACTCCTCCACGCAAGACAAACAGCCCTTAACTGGCACAACACCTTCAAAGTCCATGGGGACACAAAATCAACCATCCTTGCTGCTCTCAGTAAGGATCTTCAAAGTATTCGAAGCGAATTCTCAGAAGAACTCCCACTTACTCATCGTGAACTCACCACTCTCTTTGAAGAATTGGGTGCTCGATTTCATGAAGTCTATGAGGCCGAAACAACAGCGCTACACGCGTTACGGCAAGCAATGAAGTGAAATTATCTTACAACTACAGGACAACCAGGGCAATCAAACTGCTCACGCATGGGACAATCAGTGCAATTCGATCCACACACAGCGTGATAGGAGACCAAGGACATCTCGCACATTTCATACCACATTTCGAGACAACCTCGCTCATTACAAATCACCCAGGAAAAAGAGAATGACTCCCTCCAATAGTATCAGGCCCTATTATATAATGAGGGAGTCTAGCCACCAATTGAACCGATTAAATCGCGATGCATCTGAAGAAGCACTGTATCCCACCACCAGAAACAGCCCGCTCCATGTCCTTCTGATAAATCCGAAGCGTGAACCCCGCATGTACTTCTTCTTGTTCACCAACTTTCCGGTAACCCAGTTTCTCATAGAAGTGATGATTTCGTGTATGCCATTCCGGAGTATCTAAGATCCAACGCTTTGCTGCGAAAGTCCGGTGCACATAATCCATCACATATGAACCAATGCCCTGATTCTGAAACTCCGGATCAAGGAAAATCGTTCCGAGAACATTCGACCCTTTCTCTGGGTAATCCATGAAGATGAGGAACACACCGATAACTTGTTCTCCTAGCTGAATTTTCCAGCACTTTCCAGTCTGCATCCACTGTTGAAAGAACCGCCCATCATTGTATCCATCAGGGCCACCTTCAGGCTCTCCACGGAACCGTTGTGAATCATCATCAAAGCTGCGTGTCATCACCTCAGTCATTACCGGAATATCCTTTTCAGTCGCTTCAAGAAATTGCAGCTGTGTCAAATCTACTTTCACCATCCTGCAAATACCTCCGTTCTAACCTCGTTTCTCATCTGCGAAAATCCTCTACTTTGTAATCGGATAGTAAAAGTCCATAACTAGATCGGCACCTGCATCCGGATCATGAGGTTTCTCAAGACCGGGGTGAGCTCGATATTTGTACCCCTGTTCCTTTGCCCATTGCCCTAAGCGCCACCAGGATTCGAGAATTCCTCGTTCTTTGAAGAATTCAGATTCTAATTCCTCTTTCAACACACAAGTCGTTACAGCATACACGCCGCCTTCAACTTCTTTTACTTCGACTACTTCATCTGACTCGATGTCATCACCCACACGAATCCAGAACATATAGCCATACTCGCGTTTTCCTTGTTGTGGAGGCGGTTCATTAAACCCGAAGACAGGGTGTTTTTCTAAATCTCCTAGCAGACCTTTCTCTTCTGCCCAAGCTCTCATTTTTGCCCAAGCTTGGATTTCGGGTGTTTCGCTGATAACGACTACACTTGCTACCCGCATCGGGGGAAGTGTTACAATACGAATGTCTTTTTCATCCATCTTTTTCACATTCCTTTCAAACACGTCCAGAAGACTACTGAATTTCTTTTATCGGTTGATATAGGTCCAGCACCAGTTCCTTGAAGGGGACATCTTGATCGTGGGGTTTTTCTAGACACTGACGTGATTCATCATTCTCGTATTTCTCACTGAGAATCACCCAGTCGACGAGCTTCTTCCAAGATTCTAAATATCCATGTTTCTTTCCAAAGTCGGATTGCATTTCTTCCCAAGGTTTACACGTAGTTACAGCGAATAAGCCCCCCTCATAGTCCTTGGCTTCTATTTCCCCTTCGCCCTTGAATAGGGAACCCATTCGAATCCAGAACTCGTATCCATACTCCTTTTGTCCTGGAGAAGGATTCGGGTTATTGAATCCAAAGACTGGGTGTTTGTTATAATCGTCCAGCAATCCTTGAGGTGCTGCCCAAGCTTGCATTATTTTCCAGGCATCAACTTCTGGTGATGCACTAAACGCTCGAACGCTAGCTACACGCATGGGTTCGAGCTCTACTACTTGTACAAACAAATCTTCAATCTCCTTCTCTTTACGTAACGCATAGATCTTCTCGATGTACCGCTTTGTCCGTGTCGATTGCAGCGTTTCGTATCGGTCAGATTCCAGATACGTGGAACTAATCGCCGTGAGTAATGCCTGGCCATCGGGGGTTATTTCATACTGCCCTCGTCCGGTTTGCTTAATCACATCTGCTTTCACAAGTAATGCCAGGTGATGGGATAACGCGGTTTTTCCTAAATCCGTGATTTCACGTAACTCACTAAACAATCGAGGACGAATGAGTAACGCGGATAATGCACGTAACCGCTTCTTATTTGCGAGGGCTCCCAGCACAATGACCAGGTCTTTTCCTAGTTTTCCAGTCACGTTCCAGGCTGTTTCAGTATCCATAGTGTTCATGAGAATGATCCCAGCAGCTGAGCTGGGTGCAGTTATCCCTTTTATTTGTTTCCTAATATTTGAACGTAAGAACTAATAACACTGAACAACAATGGGTTCCATTTCCACTCAAAGGGAGATTCGAAAGACGTACGTTCGTTCGACGTTTCCCTCAAACCCTGGTTGTTCTAGGCAACATCCCTCTTGATAACCCCGTTTCCGACAAATCGCTAGGGCTACAGGATTATAAGCATAGTATGCAATTTCGGTGTGTCCCCTTGTTCGCATGAGTATTTCAAAGAATTTGAAGAACTCCGAGCCGTATCCCTTTCCGCGGTGGGTCTGTTTTAGCCATACTTCGTGGAGTTCTACCAACTCTATTTTTCCTCCAAAGAGTTTTCGCAGCATCGCTTGATCATCAGGATTTCGGGAGTCACCTTTTCGATGTTCGTCCGTCGATGCTTTGTGCCACAGGGCATGACCGACGATTACAGCGTCTTCTCGCCAGATGATGAGTTGGTCGGGATTCTGTTTGAAAAGCCTCAATCCGATTTTTCGATTTTCAGCTTTTTCTAGCACTTCTGCGTAATACTGGCTAAACTCATTTGGCTCACATCCTAACTCGAACTTTATAGGCATCCTTGCAAATCTCCAACTCGCTGTGAGTGGCTATTCATGATATTCGTATTAAAATATACTTTCATAGTAAGCACTTCTCTCGCGTTGACATCATGATTAACTATTGACCAAATCTTTTCCGATCTGTCTAGCGCGCTCAAGTATCTGCGGTGAATTTCGAACTGCATCACGTCGATCCGAGCCAGGCGCAAGAACCGTAGCGATGTGTTTCATGTTCAAATAACTGAAAATGTCTTCGAACATAGCTAGCGTATGTTGAGCATAGCTCTCAGAACCACCTCCCATGGGAATGGCCAAAATGACCTTTTTCCCGCGGAAAGTCGCTCGAGAAATGCTGACCCAACGATCCAAGAATGCCTTGAATTGCGCTGAAGGACCCCACCAATAAATGGGTGTGCCTAACACCCACACCACACTCTGTTGCATTTTTTTCGCGACGTTATTCATGTCATCTTGCTGCATACATTCGTGGGTCTTTGAACAGGCAAAACATCCCTTACATGGTTGAATATCTAACTCATCTAATATCACCAATGCAGTAGATGCGCCAGCCTGTTCGGCACTTGAAAGAATTTCTTGGACTAGGGTTTCGGTGTTTCCATTCCGACGGGGGCTTCCACTAATCCCGAGAACCTGTGGGTTATTTGTCATCTTCAATGCTCCCGTCTTAATCGAATTCCATTTTACAACAGGGATCTCCATCTAGAATGCTGCCAGCTCGTTTCATTCGTAGATCTGGATTGTAGGCTTTTAACAACGCAAAGTCCACCTCGCAATATAACCGTCCAAGGTTCTCGACTCCACGATCGATCCACGCTTCAGCATAGCAACAGTAGGTTGTTCCTTCGTCACTATATTCCCAACCACTCGTTGGGAGGTCATAAAACTTTGAGAAATTTTCCATTGTTAACTCGAGATTGGCTTCCAAGACTTTTTCCCGAATTGCATGACCTCTTTCTGAACCGTAGCTGTGTATTGCTTTCAAAACGAGGTTTTTACCGGCAGCTTCGCCTAGCTCGTCAACCAATGTCTTGGCGAAATGGTAGAAGAGTAATCCAACCTGGTTCCCGACTTTCCGTACTTGTCGGGCGCATTCTTCTTGTGAAATCTTATCGGTCATCATCGATTCACCTTGAGCATTAATAACTCGGCTTTTAGAAGGGCGTTGGGCTTTTTCTGGGTTGTTTAGATATTAAACTTCACATCCTGACAGAAAGCCTTATATCATAGTATTAGAGAGTGTTCTCACTAACTGAGAATATCCTGTCGCGCGGTGAACTCACTTTAATTGAATTGAGTCATCGAGCCATCGCTGGGACACAACACCATATTCTAATAGTCACAAAAGGTGACCTCATCGGGTGAGTCCCCCTTTAATACGCTCACACAAGTGAGTCTATGGAAACAGGATACTCCTCAACCGGTGGAAAACTATGGGCCGTTATAGCCGTATGCTCGGATTCACTGAAGCGTCACCAAAAGCGACGCGACTTGCCTCAGTGGTCTTACTATTAGGCTCCGCTTGGTCCATTGCATTCCAACTCTCAACCACTTTCTGGATGATATCCATTGCCACCGTACTTGGGGGTGGCGACTTCCTATTAGGCATGGCGATGGTGGGTATTCTTGTCATTATTCGGATCGTCGTACAAGTCGTCTTAGATTATCCCACTGGCGGACTCGGGGACCTCATTGGGCAACGCTGGATCCTCGCCTCAGCACTTATCTGCTATGCCATCGCCTTCTGGCTCACCGCCTACGCAGTCGCCGTTGTCTATGTGCCTTTCTTCGTCTTTGTAGTCATCTACGCTCTGATGGGATTAGGCGCTTCACAAGAAAGTGGCGCGATGCCCGCCTGGTTTGACAACAACTACCGGGTAGCGATGCCCAATGACAAGGATCGGAAACAATATGGCGTTTTTTGGTCACGGGCGGGAATGGTCTTCCAACTGATTTCAACTCTCGTCTTAATCCCTGGTAGCTTGCTAGCCTTTGTTCTTGGGCGCTATTGGGTCTTTCAACTTCAAGCAGTCTTCTTCGTCTTCTTAGCTCTCCTAGCTCTTGTCCTAATTCGTGATTTTCCTGGCGCCAGGAAAAAGGAAAGTGAGCGAGCAGGATTCCGCGAATATGGCAGACTCCTCAAAGATGGCATTCGATTCATGGGCTCTTCACGGTTCGTCACCTTCACCATGGTCGGTGAAATGCTCATGTGGGCCATCGGCATTGTCTGGTGGGAGATCCTCCTGTTTCCACTCTATTTCGGGTACCTATTAAGTGATATTGCAGTGTCTGCCTTCAGGACATCAATGTTTGCGCCTATGGTGGTTGCTCAGGAACGGAGTGGCATAGTCTCTCAACGCTTTGACCCCAAGAAGTGGATTCCTCGATTACGGTTTATTCAGTTTGGCAGTATCGCTTTCTTCATGGGTCTTGTAGCTATTACGGCTATCTTCCCCTTACCTACACCTGCAGCACAGTTCATCACCTTGTTTATTCCGTTCACTGTTTTGCCTTTCATGGTTTTACCAATTGTCTCGATTATTCCCGTTGTTTTGATTTGGGTGGTATTCGTTGGAACAGACGTTCTCGGTCGAATGGCAGAGGTGCTAAGTGGAAGAGTAATGTTGGATGTCTTTCCGAACCGCATTCGAAATTGCATGTATAGTCTCCGTCCGACGATTGCGTTTCTTCTCTCAATTCCCTTAATCTTTGTAATCAGCCAACTGCTGCCAATCTTTGGGTTTCCAATTGTGTTTTTCATTGCAGCGATGGTAGCTCTTACAGGAGCAATTTTGATTCGTAAGGGCTTTTCCTATCCGATTCCGAAAGACGAGTCGATCGAAGAATTACTCGGAGAAGTTTCTGATGAGGTTCCGGTGATTCCTGAGGCTGGGATTCCAGAGTTGCCAATTCCCGCAGAAATTCCTGCTCAGACCCAAGAACGAATTGATAAGGCCGCAGTTATCCCTGACACAACTCGGGTTGCTGAGGAATCGAGTGGGTAATCTATTTTGTCCACGCAAAGTTATTTGTCTGAAGTTGAATTTTGGCGCCACGGATAGCGTCTAGGTATCCATCGGGGCACATTAGCTTTGTAGGTACGATATTCGTCACCAAAGCGTTGTTCAAGGTCTGGTTCTTCCCACCGAATAAACCAGATATGATTCATTGCCCAGAATAAGGCAAACCAGAAGAAAATAAATAGAGATCCCAAAAAGATGGCTTCGCCTAACAAGACAAAGAGCACACCTAAAATCATTGGATTCCGTACATATTGATATAGGCCTACAACAACAAAATGCTGGGTGGGTGCCCAGGGAGCTAGGGTGCCTTTTCCGACACGGGCGAAAGTCCGATTGGTTTTGTATAGAGTCACGAGTCCCAAAATAATGGGAACACTTCCCACGAGGAAGGTGATCCAGGTCACAGGATAAAGAAGCAACCACGGCCATCCGATCCACACTGATAATAGGAAGAGTAATGCTGGAATAATCACATTTACGGTGAACGGGAGAATCAGTATGGCAGTAAGATGTTGCCTTTTAGACATCGTTGGGTTCACCGGTCATGTTCTTTTTTTAAGATTTAAAAGCGTTTGAAGTCCAGTAAGTTTCTTGGTAATTACTTTGACAAAACTAACTATAAATGAGTTCAAGGGTCCAATTGCCTACGAAATCGCTCATCAACTGGAGGGCATGTGGACGATGACCCGCGAGGCTATTGAACTAATTCCTGATAAAAAATGGGCTCAGGGTGTTGAAACAGACAAGGAGTGGTTTTATTCACTTCGTGTTTATCATATAATTGAAACAGCTGAGTTCTATTCCCGTGATACTCATGAAGGGATGCAGTGGGGAGCACGGCTGGGGAAGATTAATTGGTGGGAAAGCATATCGCACAAAGAAGCCGCAGAAAAAGTCGAGAAAGGCGATATGCTCATCTACATGGATGAAATTGCGAAATACATCCGAGAGAGGCTCAGAAACTTTTCTGACCAAGACTTACGGGAACAAGATGGATTCCATTGGTTTGCTTCAATTCGTGAAAAATACATATACCTTATTCGTCACAACACCTATCACCTTGGTGAACTCACCATGTTCCTTCGAACACTGGGGAAGGAACGGATTAAATGGGACTAGCTGATTTAGTCGAGGAACTTCTACGCTCATTAATACCGGCTGAATTATGAAATTAGGCTCTTATCCTATTGAGGCTGCATAATAATGGATGACTATTATGAAACGAATAAACGGCGGTGGGATGAATTAGTAGCGATTCATGCCCAGTCGGAGGAATATGACCTCAAGGGATTTCTTGAGGGGAAATCCAGCTTGCATCAAGTGGAACTCGATGCCTTAGGCGATGTCTCAGGTAAAACGTTACTTCATCTCCAATGCCATTTTGGACTCGATACCATCAGCTGGACACGGCTTGGTGCAACAGCAACTGGTGTTGATTTCAGCGACACCGCCATCGAACTTGCCCAGGAACTTGCTAAACGTGTTGGTGCTGACACGCAGTTTATCTGCAGTAATCTCTATGACCTCCCGAAGATTCATCAAAAACAATACGACATCGTCTTCACTAGCTTCGGTGTCTTATGCTGGCTCGCTGATATCACTGGATGGGCTGAAGTGGTTGCCCACTTTCTGAAACCTAGAGGCACATTCCTAATTGTTGAAGGGCATCCATTCTTCTGGGTCTTTGACAATGATCATCCCACGGATCTTAAGATTAAGTATTCTTACTGGCATTCGGATGAACCCCTCAGTTATGATGAACCAGGGACCTATATTGACACGGATATGAAGTTGATAAATACGAAAAGCTACGAATGGGCTCATACCGTTAGTGATATTCTCAATGCAATAATCCAAGCAGGGCTCGTAATTTCAGAAGTTTACGAATTTCCTCATTTACCATGGAAGCCAATACCTTTTGCAAAGAAACACCAAGACGGGGAATGGCGATTAGACGGGGATCTGCTTCCACTTAGTTGGAGTATCAAAGCCGTCAAACCCGGTAAATAATTAGAACTCTAATAAGGTGAAATGTTTTACCCTGGAGGATAGGCTTTTGTTTTTCTTGAAAGCGAGATGGTTGCCTATTCTGGCATTTCTTTCTGTGCACTTTCAATCCACACTTTGACCTTGTCTTTGGTAATCTTGTAACCTTTCGGAACCTGGACGCGACCGAACTTCTCTGCAGTGGATACTTTGTTGTAAAGATCCTCTGGATCCACAACAGCTAGCTCTTCGATGCTAGTGATGTTTGCTCCTAACACAATGCATTCGGCATCTTCATTGGACACATCATCGAGCCAGGTAAGTCGTGCCATCGCAATCCATTTCTGAGCCACAATGAATTTTACTCCGGCTAATTCGACAACGATTTCAGGTTTTGAAAGAGCGAGGTCTTCCACGTAATGTATTCCGCCTTTCTTGAGTTGTTCCGAATAGGCTTTACCAATGCCTTCAACTGTGCTAACTGGGAGTTGCTTCTTACCTGGTTGTGGAAGCAGCACTTCAGGAACAAATTCCTCTGGACCAGAAGCCACTTCATCTTCCTTCACTTCGACACGGGTCTTGACAGTCTTGGGTCTTTTCGAATCACGCGCGGTTACAGCAATCACAATTCCACCAATAAGTACAATAATACCCAGTACTCCGAGTCCCAATCCTAGATTGAAATTGGTCGGCGCTGGGAGTAGGGAATATGCTGCAATCCCTACGAAGATCAAAAAGACACCAATGATGATGGCGACAACTGCCACTGTTTCATCTTTGAGATTCATGCTCTTTTCCTCCTTGTGTATAGCCGCCAGTATCAGAGCCCTTCATATAAATGCGATAGCTTTTACCTGAGGTTCCGGAAACCATAGGATTTTAAATTTGGTCCAAGCGGAGTTGAGTGAAGTGGATTAGTGTGATCCGATTTACTTCCTTTTATTCAGCTCTTCGGCTAACCGGGGTTTCTCTTGTTGTTTTGTGTTTACTACTCTCCGGTGTAGGGATCTCTTCAATAACCTCTGACAACCCGCCATTACTGGCGTTGGATATTCCCATTGGTGAGTCATGTACGATATTTACTGCCACAATTGGCAATCGTGTGTTGTTTGGGAACAATGAGGATTATCGGCTGTGGGGCATTTTCGCTTGGTTTGTTCCTGCTCAGACTATTAGACTCTATACAGGCGATGAATCAGTATATGGGGCTATCTTCTTTGGATTTGATGAGAATGGTGATGTTGCAGATGGCTATCCACAAGGTGGGATGAATGATCAAGGATTGTGTATGGATGGCAACGGGTTAGGACCTTATACTATTAACGCCCATTCCGAGCGAGAGCCACCTTCTTGTGCCTTGTTAGCTCAGGTCTTGTGGGAATGTGCTACAGTCGATGAAGTAGAAGCTTGGTTTCTCACCCATACAATTGGTAGCTCAATGAATTATCAACTTCATTATGCTGATGCGACTGGCGATGCCCTTGTCGTAAGTGCGGGTTCTGATCATGAAATTGCCTTTACGCGAATCGGATCCAATTCCTGTCTAGTCTCAACCAACATCAATGTTGCAGATCCATCGCGTGATGTCTATGATTGCTGGCGATACAGCACGGCAATGGCTATGTTGACAGGGATTTCTTCGGAAAGTGCTCTCACTGTTGAAGCTTGTCGTGATGTGCTGAACGCGGTGCACCAGGATGGAACCTATGCAACAAAGTATAGCAATGTGTTTGATTGTGTGACGCGTGATGTCTACTTGTGGTATAATCGGGACTACTCTCACATCACCGCATTCAACTTGGATACCGAATTAGCAGCAGTCCAATCTGGTGTGGCTGGATTTCAGGAAAATGACCCACTGTTCGGTGCGTTCACTGTTAATGGGGATATTCATTACCGAAAAGTAGCAATAACAGATCTCCTTGGAAGCAACAATCCGATACAACCCATCCATCTACTGCTTTTCACTATAGCAATCCTCGCAATCGTAATTACAATTACTGCCATGGTCTTGTATCGTCGGAAGAGAAAAACCCTTGATGCGGTGACTTAAAACTCAATGAGCTGAGGAAGCTCTCTCGCCACTTTCACAGAAGTTGCGGCCTCTTTCGGGAGTGGAGCAATCCCCTCGAATCCAGTCTTTTCAACAAACTCGATCAACATTAATCGCATCGCTTCAGAATCCCATTTTGCCATCTTCTCTAGTGTATCAATACCCGCATCATAGTATAACCGTGCGCGAATTGCTTTCACGCCAGGTAATCTTGCCAAATCCGACAGTTTAACAAATTCTAAAATCGTTCCTTCTGGTACACCGGTTTCTTTCGCGAGTGCTGCACGTTTCACCGGTGTCGCTCCATGCTCTCGCATTTGTTTCACATCACGAATCCCAACCGCTTCAAGTCGTGCAACAGCTTTAGAATCCACCCCTCGAAAATCCCGTAATAAAAAGGATTTCCGCGTTTTAGCCGTGCGTTCCTCACGCAACTCCGCTACTCGTCGGGCTAGTAAGCGATTACCAATAAACCGATAATAATATCGAATTCCCCACAGTTGGCCTTTGGCCGAGGTTTCCTCTTCACTTTCAAACCATTCGACGTACGCTTGAACATCTTCGGGGCTAGCATCCTCAATACCTTTGCCATCCGCAAATTTCTGAAGGTAGGCCTCATAGCTCCGAACGATTTTGACGATATTATCAACAGTGTGAGGTTTTCGTCCGCCCTGTTTCAAAAACTTCCGAAACGCTTCTTCTTTCAAACCCAACCCACCGACCATTACAAAATATCTGATGTGTGTACTTTTATTTGTTAAGACAGGTTTTGAAGACATGTATACTGATGCTGTAAAAACCCCGTTTTAATGGGCTTTTAGTAGCGTTTCTTTCAATCCTATGAATATATAATATACATCATGTATAAGGGACCATACTCCCTCGGGAGCTTAAGGGATGGACTCTAAAATGAAAAAAAATCGACTCTCTCTTCTAATGCTTTTCATCGTTCTTTTTGCGAGTCAATTTATTACTTACTCGCAAATACCCCCGAATGAACTCTCAGCGAAATCAGAAACAACACCAATTCACAACCCGTCTATCAACTCACCCCCACTTCCTAGCGCCCTCGATCCCATCTGGACCAAAACCTTCGGTGGAGCAGGTCGGGAAGAAAGTCCCTTATTTATTAAAGTCGGTGCTGGCGGCTACGCGATACTTGGAACCAAGGATACAGGCGCGATTAATGCTAGAGATTTCTGGTTGATCCGCACAGATGCTAATGGAAATGAGCTCTGGAACCAAACCTACGGAGGAACGGGTTGGGACGTCGCCCGTAACCTTGTAGAGGTGAGCACAGGTGGTTTCGCTCTAATCGGATACACGGAAAGCTATGGTGCCGGTGCTGAGGATATCTGGTTGGTTCGCGTTGATGCTGCTGGGAATCATCTCTGGAACACTACTTTTGGTGGATCCGGTGATGATAGTATAGTCTATGCTTTTGTTGAAGCGAGTACTGGTGGCTTCGCGATTGCTGCTGGAACAACTAAGTTTACCTCAGGAGACCGTGATGCGTGGTTGATTCGAACAGATGCCTCCGGAAATGAGCTCTGGAATCAAACCTACGGTGGGCCACAAGATGACTGGGGAGATTGGATGGTTGAAGCTAGTGGTGGAGGATTCACCCTACTTTGTACAACCAGTAGCTTTGGTGCAGGAGGACAAGATAACTGGTTAATTCATACGGATGCTTCTGGGAACCATCTTTGGAATCAAACCTACGGTTGGATTGGCAATGAAGTGTCTGCCTGTGTGATCGAGATCAGCGGTGGAGGCTATGCCTTTACGTCAATTACGCGCAGTTTCGAGCCATATGGTGATGCCTGGTTTGTGCGAACTGACGCACTTGGTAGTCACCTGTGGAACCAGACCTTCAGTTACGCATATAACGATGTTCTTGCTGGT
>JABXGS010000120.1 GCA_016550425.1 archaeon | reverse complement strand
TTTTGGGAAGTCTGTAGAGGTAGGGAATTAGTTTGAGAAGATACGCAAACCTCTTAAATCATCAATTTGGTACTTGAATATTAGGAGACCATCTAATCGGGGGATTAGTGTGGCTGAAAAGACAAAATCCGGTATTCCAGGTCTAGACGAAGCATTACATGGTGGCTTTCCCGAGGGTGCAGTAATTCTAGTTAGTGGTGGCCCTGGAACAGGGAAATCAATTCTAATGAACCAATTTCTCGTTGAAGGGGCTAAAAAATTCAAAGAACCAGGCGTATTAGTATCGATGGAAGAATCCATTCCTTCAACTATCCGTAATATGAAGCAATTTGGTTGGGATCTACAAAATCTCATTGATAAAGGTCTAATTGCCATGGTTGATGCTTCACCCATGATACAGAATGAACGTGTGGTCCTGAAACCAGAACATCCAGTGCTAGGTCGAGAGGAATTTACCATGGAATCCCTTCTATCATTGATTCATCGAGAAATTCGACGAATCAAAGCAAAGCGCGTAGCCATCGACTCAATTTCTACACTTACTCTCCAGCACAAGGATTTGTTTCGTATTCGTCACGACCTGCTTAATATGGTTCGATCTCTGCGTATGAGTCAAGCCACTTGCTTAGTCGCAGTAGAAAGTCCCTCAGATGACAGCGTTGGTCGCTTTGATGTCGAAGGCTTTCTCATGGATGGCGTAATAATGTTGAAGCTGATGAGCCAAGGAACTATACGCATCAGGACTATCGAGATTGGAAAAATGCGAGGGACAAGCCATCAAATGAATCCCCTTCTGCTCATAATAGGTGATGAAGGCATTAAGGTCTCGGATCTACCCCCGATTCAATAAACACAAACTAGGAGAATGAAATCGTATCAATACCGTCGAGCTTAAATTTCATCAATATGAGATAATCATCTGAGGGAAAAAATCTGGGTATGGTGACAAAAGGAATGGTGCCCAAAAGTGGCCGATACATGTTCAAAGTTTCAGTGATTGGGGATTATGCTGTTGGAAAGACCTCAATCATAAAACGTTACATGACGAATTCTTTTGATGAAGGCTACAAGGCAACGCTTGGGGCTGCCATTTCTACATTCAAGACTTCTGTAAGCGGTTCAGATATTTCACTTCAGGTATGGGACTTGGCAGGTCAAACCTCATTTCAGCGTGTTCGGGTCCAATATCTCTTTGGAACTGATTTCGCTGTTGTTGTATTTGATTTAACAAGAGAAGACACACTAGATTGTGTCAAAGAATGGGTAAAGGATGTACGACAAGGTGCACCCGAGGTTCTTCTCTTTCTAGTTGGTAATAAAGCGGACTTGAATGAAGATAGGGTAGTCACACCTAGCTCAGCAGAAAAATTAAGGAAGAGCCTGAACATGCTTGGCTATTTAGAAACTTCCGCAAAAGCTGGAACCAATATAAAAGAACTTTTCCAGACAATATCGAAGTTACTTCTAGATCACTCTGCGAAGGTGATAACGTAAATCGCTTAGAAGGTGCAAGAACAGGTGACCCTCCCACAAGAACTCATTGAATTCTTTAAACAAGAACAAGGACAAAGCTTACTTGTTAAAGGAAGGTCGGGAACTGGTAAATCGACCTTTGCCTTATCTCTATTAGAGGAGCTTGAACAAAGGCTTCCTGACAAATTCAGTTCAGAGAATTTCATCTATCTGTCATCCCGTGTTTCCAATACAAGTCTTAAATCACAATTCGCTTGGGCTTTTGAAATGCTTCCTGAGGGTCAAATTGTTGATGCAACCCCATCATTGATGGGAGTTCCAGAATCTCCTTTGGAAGCTGGAGAGCCTTCTCAAAATCGTATGGTATATTCTGACGAATTAACTTTCATCAGTGCTGTTAATGATCGCCTTCGGAATCTAAATTCCCCTATTTGTATCATCGACTCATTTGACGCCATCATTGAAGCAGCCCAAGCAGACCCCCAACGCTTAACCAGTGCTCTAACCAACTTAGGAAGAATCCTGTCAGGCAAAATTATTCTAGTCGTTGAAGGCATCAGCGAGTCCCCCCTTGATCATATCGTTGATGGCATTGTATGCGTAACAAAAGAATTTACAGAAGGACGGATGTGGCGAAGCCTTAAATTAATTAAACTTCGAGGAACCCCAATCGATCAGGGGATGCGAGGGTTTTCACTTCGGGGAAACCGATTCTCTATCTTACACCCATATGACGCTGAACAAGCTGTCCGGGTTTCTGGCTTCGAAGTCATCCCACATACTGGTGGTCGATTCTCATCCGGAAGTAAAGAACTTGACGAGATATATGGTGGATTTCGTCGCGGAAGCACCTTCTTCATTGACGTCTCTGAGGGTGTGGCCAATGAGGCAATCAATGGTTTAGTATTAAACATAGTTGCCAACTTTCTTCGTCAAGATAGCGGAGTAATTATTGTTCCTCCAAACAAACTCAGTTTCCGAAGACTGAAAGCCGCAGCACTTCGATACGGCTTCGTTGATCAACTAAATACACGGTTACGACTCTTTGCTAGTGCCGCTACCAGTTTAGGCGTTTCTAGTGCAACAGGAGAATTGGGAGAACCGTATTACAAAACCGTGGCTTTTCGTGAAAGCTCTGACCTAGAAAATGCGTGGAGCATGGCTTTGGAAGAACTCCGAAACCAAGGATGCAAAGACCTTCTCAGCGTTGTTGGTTTTGGTTGGTTACACTCCTGGCTAGGTCCCGCGGATCTTCCACGCTGGGCTACACGCATAGCTAATGATACTGCTACCGAAAGTAACTTAGCTGTGACCATCGGCTATAGTAGTACAGAGGTAATTAACCAATATCTTGCAGACTTAGCTGATATTCACGTTGAAATAGCAGTAAAAGAAGGAGTCACAGTATTTCGCGGCATCAACCCTTCAACTCCTCAATACTGTCTTTACACACATCTCGTGGAGGGTAAACCACAAATTGGCTTCCAAGAAATCGCATGAAATAAAAATCCTGCTAGCAGACGACTCAGAAACCTTCCTTCGAGCTGCACAACTACTCCTTCGTGATTATGACATCGAGACAGCAGCAGATGGAGAAGAAGCCCTTAGAAAGCTCAAGGCTAATCCTCCTGACATCTTCTTCGTGGATTTGGTACTCCCTAAAATTAGTGGGACAGATCTTATTCAACAAGTCTCAACCGAATATCCGGATATTGCCATCATTGCCTTAACAGCTATCGACGACGATGAAACGGTTCAAGAGGTAATGGATATGGGAGCCAAAGACTACCTAATTAAAGGAGCCCTCTCTTCTGAGACCTTTAAAACCCTCATCGAAAAACTCATCGTATCCTCAGAGGAGTAAGTACACTATTTCTAAAGATCGTCAATGGTTCGTCCGGTTTTTTGAAGATACTCTTCAATGGCTTTGTGTAGACCATCTGCAGCAAGGTTTGAGCAGTGCATCTTAATTGGAGGCAAGCCCTCTAGTGTATCCGCAACATCATTCCGAGTAATCTGATATGCCTCTTTGAGAGTCTTACCCTTTGTGAGCTCTGTAACCATGCTCGATGTCGCAATGGCAGCAGCACACCCGAAAGTCTTGAATTTAACATCGGTGATAACATCATCTTTGACCTTTATGTAAATCCAGATGAGGTCGCCACAAACTGGGTTACCGACTTTTCCAACAGCATCTGCATCTTCCATTTCTCCCATATTTCGGGGATTGGTAAAATGCTCTACAACTTTTTCACTGTACATATTCTATCCATCTCCTTTTGAGCTATTAATGGTGGTGTTCATGTTCCTCATTTTCGAAGAGTTCATAGGGGACATCCTTTGAGAGAGGGGACATAGCACGTAATTTTTCGATAATTGGTGGCAATACTTCTATAAAGCGATTAACATGGGCTCGTGTATTTTCACGTCCTAAGGTGAGTTGGAGTGCTCCATGTGCTTCAGCTTCTGATATACCCATACTCAGAAGACAATGTGAAGGAGCTAAGGTCTTTGAGGTACACGCAGAGCTGGTAGCAACCAAAAATCCTTGGAAACTCAAGTGCAAGGTAATTGCTTCTCCTTCGATGTATTTAAACCGAATATTGGCATTATTCGGTAATCGTTGGGTAGGGTGGCCGTTCAGAAAACTCTCCTCCACTGATTTTGTAACTCCATTAATCAAAGCGTCTCGTAAACTTGTTAGGCGTTTTGCATACTCGGAAATTTCATTCCTTGCGATTTTAGCCGCTACACCCAAACCAACAATTCCTGGAACATTTTCAGATCCTGAGCGGATTCCGTATTCTTGGCCTCCTCCAAATAGAATTGGTTGGAGCGCAACGCCTTGTTTTACATATAAGGCGCCTACACCCTTTGGACCATACAAATCATTGGATGAGAGGGTAAATAACGAAAGCCCAAGATCTGAAACATTGACCGGTATTTGCCCGACACTTGCTGTTGCATCGACATGGAGAGGAACGTTGGAATCGTTTGCGATTTGGGCTATATCTGCTAATGGTTGAATTGTACCCATTTCATTGTTAGCGTGCTGAATTGAGATTAGGATGGTCTTATTGGTGATTGCTTCATTGAGGGCTTGCGTATCAACAATACCGAATTTATCAACGGGGATCTGAGTATATTCAAAACCTTGTTTACTGAGAAATTTTACAGTATTGATAATGCTTAGATGTTCTACTTTGGAAATAATGATGTGATTGCCTTTTCGGCTTTGCCGATTCGCGTAGCCTTGTAATGCGAGGTTATTAGCTTCTGTGGAACCACTTGTGAAAATTATTTTATCTTTCGAACCAGCTCCGATCAGCTGTGCAATCTGGACTCGTGCATTTTCCATTGCTTTAGCAGATTGTTGACCAATTCGATGAACGGATGATGGATTACCATAGAAAGTTTTGAAATAAGGCTCCATAGCTTCAAGGACCCTTGGATCGACTGGGACGCCAGCACTATGATTGAAATTTATTAGTTCCGTCATTTTGCCTATCCCTCTCGATTTCTTGATTCAGCTCCATTAGAACGTAAGAATCGCATCAGCTTCCAATGCAAGGTCGTTTAATGTTGCGGAACCAACAACGCCACATTCTTTCACATATCCACCTCGTTCGATTCCCAGCATTTGTGTGCTTTGATCGCAGGCCATGAGTTTGACTCCGGCTTCGATGGCCTGATCGATGATTTCGTTGAGAGGTGGAAAGTTACCCATCTTGATTTTTTCTGCTTCACCCTTCTTCATCACTGACACACCTTTAATCAGGAAATAAATTGTGGCATCCATGTCCATGGTTCTTGCTGTAGTCGCTAGAATGAAGGGAGCATATAGCCGATGAGGTTCGTCAGTGCCGCTTGTTACTACATATAATATGTGCTTCGCCATTCAATTTCACCGTTCCTTCTTTTGAATTAAGAAGCGTATGTAATCGTCACGTTGTTCGAGGCTCAGAATCTTGTTTCCAGTACGTTTCGCCCAACGTGGAATATCTTCTTCTGAAGCGGGATCATCAGCAAGTATTTCAACAACTTCTTGGGGTTTTGCTTCCAAAACTGCTTGTCGTGTCTTATATACTGGGATTGGACAATAAAGCCCTCGTGCATCGATTCGGTGATGGATTTTTACTTCTTCGTTTTTTTCTGACATTTCTAGTTTGCTCCAGAGGCACGCATCTTAACACTGTTAAGGTTTGGTAAAGTTCCTCAACCCAGTATATAAGCTTGCCCCAATCACTAACTCACTTTATAAATTGCAAAGATGTAACGCATAAAGGGGGTGAGGCGTAACGCTAAAATGCCCTATTTGAATCACTCTTACTTTAGGGAAATTCCATGACTTCATCCAAATCGAAATCTAAACGAAAAGCACCATCGAACTCAATCTCAGCCGAAGACCTAGATATGACTCCAGCCTTAAAACAAGAGGTAATGGAGGAGCTCAAACAACTTTTCATGAAAGGCGATTTACCTATAGCAAAGCGCCGCGATAATATTGTGATGACAAGGTTATGGGACAGCGACCTTCGGATAGTCGACGCATTAATTGGATTAGAAATTTTTAAAAGCCGGAGTGAAGCCGTGGCATTTCTCACTCACGAAGGAATCCAGGCAAAAAGTGAACTAGTTGACACAATTCTCCCTGCAATTGAGCAAATTGAAGAGATCAAGCGGGAAACACGGAAACAAGCCGTCACAGCCCTACATAAATCAAGGAGCAAGAAATAGCTGTTGGTTTCTTGGTCCATCAATTTTTAGTACGTTGCGAAGTACTTTAAAAACACAAAGGTACTGTTTCTCGATTCAGCAATAATCCAAGATGTGAGAACTGTGACAGAAAGATCGTTTTTATCGAAAGATGAGGTTCAATTCCAATCTGAGGTTCGTGAGTTTGTACAAAAGACCTTAGCACCCGTTGCTGAAGACATTGAACAAGGAAAGAAGGAAGCATGGGATATCATCCGAATGTTTGGAAAAGCCGGTTATCTTGGGGCTCGATATCCTCCTGAGTATGGGGGAATCGGAAAGGGTCTCATGTATGAAGTGTTGGTGACAGAGGAAATCTGTGCGGTCCATGCTGGCTTTGATATGGCCCGAGTGGCCTCATGTATACTCTTTGCCCACCCGGTTTTCGAATTTGGAACAGAATATCAGAAAAAGAAGTATCTGACTCCTGTGGCTCAAGGTAAAAAAATTGGAGCGTTGGGGATCACTGAACCCAATGTCGGTAGTGATGTTGCGGGCACAGAAACCCGAGCCGAAAAACGTGGCGATAGGTATGTAATTAATGGCGAAAAACGGTTTATCACCAACGGACCTGTGGCTGATTATCTCTTGTGCTATGCTGTGACAGATCCTAAGGTGAAAGCTAAACAGGGTATGACCGCCTTCATCGTGGAAACGAAATCCAAAGGTTTTGAAGTAGTTGATGAGTATGAACTCCTGGGTATGCATGGAGCCCATGTGGGTCATCTTGCCCTCAAGGATGTGGAAGTAACAGAAGAGCAAATGCTTGGTAAGCTGAATGCAGGCTTTTGGGTGGTAATGGCAGGTCTTGATGCCGAGCGCACAATCTTGGCTGCAGAAATGAATGGAGTTGCTCGTGCTGCAATGGAGGAAGCCGTGCATTATAGTAATCATCGCGTTCAATTCCGAAGAAAGATTCGTGAATTCGAAGGCGTCAGCTTCAAAATTGCTGATATGGCAATGAAATTAGAAGCCGCCCGGTTATTGACATACAAGGCGGCTCGGATGATTGATGCCGGTCAACCTGCAACAAAAGATGCAGCTATTGCGAAATTGTATGCTTGTGAAAAAGCCATCGAAACCGCCACTGAGGCACTTCAAGTATTGGGAGGTATAGGTTATACGAAACAGCGGCCTGTTGAACGGTTTTTGCGTGATGCCCGGCTCATGACAATTGGCGGAGGAACTGCAGAAATTCTCCGATATTTGATTCAACGCGAAGTATTTCGGGAATATGACTTGTAGATAAATCAAGTTATAGGCAGTAGTTTAAAATAGCCTGCTTACCTGGTGCCCGTTTAAACGAGGAGACTTTTGTGAGTAGTATCCTACGACAGGAAGCCACAGGTTATTGGCTACGTATTCGCCAGTTCACTCCGAACGCGCAGAAGCTCATTCTCAGTAATATTCTTCGAGCCTTTGGTTGGGGCATTTCACAAACCCTCTTCAATTTATACCTACTCAGTTTAGGCTATAGCAATGCATTCATCGGTAGCCTGATGTCACTCAACGCCTTTACTATGGCCCTAGGATCGCTGGTAATGGGTCCTTTTGTTTCAAAAGTCGGTACAAAGGGATCTCTTGTCTTGGCTATGCTCATCCTCCTTGGTGCCTCTTCCATTCAGATTCTATTTCCTATTGCAATCGTGCTGTATTCTACCTCTACGCTTCGGGGCATAGGCTCAGCAATGCTCAATGTAGCCTTTGGACCTTTCATGACCAAATCCAGTACATCCTATGAACGAACCCACCTATTTGGCACATCAAAATCTGCTACAATTCTTAGCTCATTCTTTGCAAATACAATAGCAGGGTTTCTTCCAGGTCTATTTGCATTACAGTTCGGTTTTCCAATAGATAGCGCCATCACATTTCAAATGGCATTGCTTATCCAAATCCTTCCTTTAACATTAGGCATAATCCCACTTCTTCTCGTTCGCGAAGAAGATCATGCCCAATTTCTCGAAATGGAAGCTGAGATCGGAGAATTAGAGCCGGTAACGAAGAAAGCTGTGCGAAAACTACTTCTAAAAGTTGGTATTGTGAATGCATTCATTGGTTTAGGAGCTGGATTTGTAATCCCGTATCTGAATATCTTCTTCTGGGAGTTTTATAATCTCCCCACATTTATGGTGGGGCTAATCCAAGGGTTTGGCTCACTTTCTGTTGCAGCGGGAGTCTTCCTTGCACCGGTTCTTTCAACGCGAATCGGAAAAGTGAGAACGGTCCTTGTGACGCAAAGTCTTTCGCTGCCCTTCTTGTTCTTTATTGCGACAATTATCAATCCCTATGTCGCAATAGCTTGCTATATCTTTCGAGTGGTTCTTATGAATGCGAGTGGTCCTGTCGATAACGCATTGCGTATGGAGTTAACCCCAGAAGCACATCGTCCACAAATGAGTGCCGTGGCCAGCTTTGCCTGGAACTTCCCCTGGGCGTTCAGCACCCTCGTCACCGGGCCCCTCTTTGATCAAGGATTATATTTGATACCCTTCTGGTTTACATTAACGAGCTATTCTGCTTCAACCCTCTTTTATCTGACCTTCTTCTGGAATATCGAAAAGCAACAACAAAAGAAACTTAGATCACAAGCTTCAGAATAATCGGAAAAAAAAGAGAACCGGACTAAGTAGAGAAGTCTACTCGTCCGGAAGATGTGTTCGGTTAGAAGCGACGCCGCATAATCACATAGACGATAATAACGCCAGCAATCATGAATATAAGGCCAATCATCAATCCGAGCACAAAGGATCCAGGAGCTTCACCAATTGCAACCAAACTGAAATGCACTATTCCATCTGCAAGAAGAACGATGGTTACTGGACCACTGGTCAAGGCTTGGTAGCTGAAGGAAGCATTTAGATAACCACTATAGACCTCAAGCCAGAGCGTATACAATGTGGCATCAAAGGGTGTGAAGCCGAGACCATCAAATACTGAACAAAGGGCATAGTTTCCGGTTGCATCAAGAGACATGCTGAGCCGATAGCTGGCACCTGCGGCAAGATTTACGCTATATGTTTTCATTTCCATATCTTGCAGGTTTTCAGTTACAACTGTTCCCAGAGCATAAGAAGCTGGAATGGTAGCTGTGCTATTGACTGTGATTTCAGTCGTATCACTGGGAGGGGGTCCACTCATTGATATACCCATTACCCCCAGATACATTGTGGTGGTTCGTACTGCTATGAATTTGATTCCTGCAGTATCATTGATGTTAGTTACCTGAAACGGTACTCCACCAGAGGGTGTAGTTTGATAAAGTGGTACATATCCACTCCATTGCCAGTCGAGGTAAAAATTAGGTACAGGTGCCATGAAGATGCCTGCAACCCCGGAAGAATTGTAATCAGATGCCCATGCGGCTAGATCGTATTCTAGTCCACTGATAACTGGTAGTGTAAAAACTTTGTAGAAGGGTCCGATGGTTTGGTTCACTGCAAAGGTAGTAGCAGATTCAAGAGCCGGGATTGGATATGCTTCAAAGTTTAATGTGATATTAAACACCGCTGTTGGTATCCCGCTAAACGGGTTTGCCACGATTTGGATGTAAAAAGTATCAATAGCATTTTGATACCAATTTGATCCGACTATTGCCATCTGGGCTGAGTCATTGACATAATAAACATCTGTTCCACCAAACATATACATTTCAAAGTATTCCTCGCCAGTTAAGGATGAGGTTGGTGTGGATCCCATCATTGGTTGGCAGAAGGAAAAACCGTTCTCAAACCGATCTTCAATTTGCGTATAGGAGCTAGCATCATTATAATAGCCGAAGCTAGGTGGAATCCAACCTGTATCTGTATCATAACATTCGATGCTCCAATTGGCTCCAATCCGATCATCGAAATAGATACCATAGGTGTACATTTGTGGAGCGTGAATCCCAACATAGGCAACATTTGTAGTTAGAGTACTGTCGAAACTCAGTTCGATGGATTGATTGATCTCAAGTATTGATTGTACTACGGGGTCGATGGTCATCTCAAGTGAGATGGAACTTCCATTGAGGAATTCAAAGCCTCCGATTTCACCGAAGAGATAATAGTTCTCAGGAAGAAGTTTATACAAACCCGAATAGGTCCAATTGGCTATGCTCGATCCAGCACCTGCCGGGATGGCAAATGATGGATAATAAGTTGCTTGAGGAGCATTATATCCATAAGTGCTATCAATTAGGGAGATACCCATGAATGGCTGGAAGAAAGGGTTTCCGCCCCAACTGGCTGTTGTCGTATAATCCATTTCTGCGTAAAATGAAATGTTATACAAATTAGCCTCAGGAATGGTGAATCTAGAACCTGCCCATGAATTATCATCAGTCCAAGTAGTTGATAGTACCTCATCCCAGGAATATTCAGAAGCTGAATTCAGTGAGAAAAGTTGGCTTAGTGTGAAGTTTAAGCTTAATTGATCGGTTGGCTCATCCAATTCAAAGTCAAATTCCAAAACTAGTAGTCCAGGTTGAATGGCTAAGAATTCGGTATAGCTTGTGTCTGTGTATCCAGTGGTCATCCACCACCAGCTGTCGTCCCAAAATGTATCCATTCCATCAATGGGCTGGTTAAGATGAGGAACATATTGACTAGCACTACCGCGGAGGTAGACATCGAAATACACCGAGGTGAATGGTCCAGGTGGAGCTGAATCAACATGCAATGACATATTGAAACTAAATTGGGCTGGCTCGGATACTATCATTGAATATGTTTGAGAACTGTAGGTTGAATTGAACGTCAACATGGTAAAAGTATCTACAGGCATTGATTCTGTAGATGCAGCAGCAACAATAGCTGGAGAATAAGATCCTGGTAGTAATGATGCAAACCCATAGGGTGTGCTTAGTTGCAACAAGGTTATTGCTAGGAGAAGCGTGGTTACTGATAGAGTTGTTCGTCGCATTTTTCTTTCAACTTTTTATTTTTCTCCTCACACGTTATAGGTGTCAATAGGGAATTTGTAAGTGGATCGTTAGGAATTGAGTCGTAAACCATCCGCTGGAAGGGAATCAGTTTCCCTCGTATCTAGTTGCCACAACTTGTGAAGAGCTTCATAAAACTTAACAAAAACGCGCCTATTTATGGATATTCACAGATACGCATAAAAGGTCCTTCAATTAAGAAAATTTTGAATACAGTGAACGGTTACTAGGTCGTCTCCCTTCTCTTTTTCTCAGTCTTTCACAAGCTTTTATTATGCCAAGCAAGAGCCATTGAATTCCAAACCATAGACAAAGAACACGAACCAGACTATCTTGATCTGTTTCGTGCTTTGGAGGACCTAATCGTTGAATCTCTCCCAAACCATCACTTCAGAGGTATCTGCCTATTGGCAGCGAGTTCGACGATTTACTCCAGGCGCTAGACTTATCATTGTTAGTCAAGCTATAAGCCGACTCGGGTTTGGCATCTATCAAGCCATCTTCAACCTGTATCTTTTATCTTTAGGCTATTCCACGACGTTTGTCGCAGGACTTCTTTCATTAGGCCTGTACACTATGGCCATTGGAGCACTAATTGCAGGACCGTATACCTCACGTGTAGGTGAAAAATATGCCTTAATCCTCTCTGGCATCGTAATGACCATTGCCGCTGGAATGCTCATCGCCTTCCCATTTCCAGGAATTCTGAGCCTGATGATAATTTTATTCTATTTTGGGAATAGTTTAACGATTACTTCGTTTAGCCCATTGGTCGCACGAAGTAGTTCTTCTTATGAACGTACTCACCTTTTCGGAACTTCTCAGGCAACTCGGATTGGCACAGGATTCGTAGGAAGTCTCCTTGGCGGCTTTCTTCCTGGAACCTTTGCCATCTGGTTATTCGTTCCCCTCGACAGTCCAATTACTTTTCAACTCACACTCATCATTTGGGTCATCACAAGCATACTTGGTATCATTCCTTTGCTCATATTGAAAGAAACAAGTAATGGGCACCATTCTTCAGAAGAGTCAGATAATTTGGTTGAATCGTCTTCAGAACCTAAAGGTCGACTCAGTATAGTCGCAAAGTTTGTCATTTGCTGTGTCTTGGTAGGTCTTGGAGCTGGACTCATCGTTCCCTTGATGAACGTCTTCTTCTGGGAGTTCTACAATTTACCAACTTACATTGTTGGAATTACAATAGGACTGGGACAAGCGACAATGGCTACGGGAGTGCTCCTCTCACCGATCCTATCAACACGAATTGGTAAGGTACCCTCAGTGGCCATCACTCAAATTATCTCATTACCATTCATCATCATACTCGCTACCATCATCAATCCTATTGTCGCGATTGTAAGTTATTTACTTAGAGGCGCGTTAATGAATGCAGCAATGCCAATCGGTCAAACTCTCCGCATGGAACTCGTTCCAAGCTCATGGCGACCAAATCTCCAAGCTTTCAACAGCTCAGCTATGAGCTTCGGTCGAGCTACTAGCGTTCAATTTGCAGGCTTGCTATTCGATCAGGGGCTTTATCTCATTCCCTTCTGGCTGACACTGGCATTCTATGGCATACAGACTATTCTCTATTCCATATTCTTCTGGAACGCCGAAAAAAAGCGAGATAAAGACATAAAGCAGAAAGGAACGCTTCTGAAGTCTTCGGTTAATTCATCAGGTAGTTTAGCTTGATGTATAATCCTTTCTCACTTTCACCTTCAACTTTATTAGGTCCGATTTTTATAAGAAGCCTGAATGGTATAAATGGCGAGAGTTGCAGCACAATCATGAAAAAAAATTGGTCAGTATTTCTGTTCATTATCCTACTAATTTTCCCGATAATTTCGATTTCTCTTCCGATCATCAATGAAACACAAAGTAATACTATTGATTCTCAGATCAATCTGTCAAATAGTCTAAATATTCCTCAACCCGATTTTCAGGAAATCCCTCAACCAATGACTGAAAATTGGACGAGAATATTTGGATCTACTCAAGAAGAACGCATCAGTTCTGGCTTTGAACTTGCTGACGGGAGTCTTGCTTTCTGCGGTCGAACATTTAGTAGGGGTGCGGGAGGTTCTGATGGATGGTTCGTTCGAACTGATTCTCTTGGAAATGTTATCTGGGACCTGGTTTTTGGTGGAACAGGTGATGAGTATCTAATATCAATGATTGAATGTGCGAATGGCGATTTTGTACTAGCTGGGTATACAAGCACCTATGGACCTGGGGATCATTCGGTATGGCTTCTGCGAACTGATAGCAATGCGAATCCATTATGGAACAAAACCTTTGGTGGACCTCAAGAGGACAAAGGATATGATGTCCTTGAATGTAGTAACGGAGATCTTCTTATTACAGGTTACACCAAGAGTTTTAGCATTGGAGATTCAGACTGCTGGATTATTCGGACTGATTCTCTTGGTAACCATTTATGGAACCAGACTTATGGAAGCCTGGGACTTGACGGATTTTGGACCGCTCAAGAAGTAAGTGCTGGTGGATTTATTTTTAGTGGAGAATGTGAAATCAATCAGGTTGGTAATCGAGATATCTGGCTAATGAAAACAGATTCATTGGGTGTGGTTGAGTGGAATGTTACTTTTGGTGGTGCTGGTCGTGATCGAGGAGTCGCAGCATTAGAGTACGGAGCGGGTTATGCAATTCTGGGAACTGCAAACTATACCATTGACCTTGGTGATAGTGATTATTGGCTGATTATCACTAATTCAACTGGCGACCTTCTTTGGCAACAGTTCTATGGTGGTCCATCCATTGAACGAGCACAAAATATGGTTCTAACAAACAGAAACGGATTCGCCCTTTTTGGATACAGTTATAGTTACGGTTCTGGTGTCGGTGATTTATGGTTAGTCATTACCGATTCTAACGGCATTGTCCTTGATACTTTTGTGAAAGGCGGCAGTTTGAACGATTATGGGCGGAGTGTCGTGCAATGTGCTAATGGCGACTTTTTACTTACAGGTGACACTTACAGTTTTGGGGCTGGTGACTGGGATGCATGGCTTATTCGGGTATTAGATGTTAATTTTGAATGGGATCCAACACCGGTAAACCAATTCATCTACCAAAATCAAAACTTCTATTATGACTTGAATGTAACCCCAGAAGCTTGGATAGATGTTTGGGAAATCAATTATACCACTCATTTCACAATTAATAGCCAGGGCATAATCACCAATGTGACCTCACTAAGTTTAGGACCTTATGGGATCTTGGTGAGAGTGAATAGCACTTATGGTGATATATTAGAGACCACGTTTACACTTACTGTTCTTGAAATACCAATTTATTCTGATTGGACTATGCTAGTGTATCTAGATGGAGATAATGATCTAGAAGAATATGCCTTTGATGATTTCAATACCATGGAAACCATTGGATCAACTGCGGATATCCGAATCCTCGTCTATGTTGATTTTTGGACCGGATCACATACCCCTTTCACAGGTGCCCGCTGTTATGAAATCACCCAGGATAACAACCCTAGCATAATCGCATCCACACAACTCCCTGCTGGACTACCTTCTGAACCAAACATGGGTCAATGGCAAACACTTCGAGATTTCATCGTCTTTGGCCAAACCTACGCACCAGCAGACCATTACCTATTAACCCTCTGGAACCATGGTGCAGGAGCCTATGGATTATGTACGGACGATACCAGTAGGGACCGTTTAACAATTTCTGAATTAGAACAGGCACTCAATGATCCTTTAGTCCAGCACTTAGACATAGTAGCCTTTGATGCTTGTCTGATGGGGCAACTTGAGGTTGCTTATGAAATTCGTGACGCCACTGATATTGTTGTCTTCTCAGAAGAATCAGTTCCACTGACTGGTTTCCCCTATGAAGATATTTTACTCAATTTGACCACTTTCCCCAATTCTGGTCCTAAAACCGTAGCCTCAAGCATGGTATACTATTATGTTACAGCATATGATTTTGATGGACGCTATTATGATCCCTTATACAATGATATCTGTCTTTCAGCCATCGAGACCTCGAAACTATCATCTGTTGCAATGAACCTAGACCAGCTTGTGAAATCTCTAGAGGGAAGTGCTTCTACTCCTTTGATATATGAGACATTTTCTTGGGCTCGATCAACGACGCAAGGTTTCACTTGGGCAGACTTTATTGATCTAAACTCATTTGCTACAAGCATCACTAGTTACTTCAGTAGCGCATCGCCAATATACCAATGGGCAGTTAATCTTTCTACTTCAATCCAAGCTTGTGTCTTTGAAGAAATGCATCTTGCCGGACTCACCGATGCATCAGGCTTAGGTGCGGTATTCGCCTCCTATGAGCCTTATCAATTAGCACTTGCTAATGACACCGATTGGGATGATTTCATTGAAGCGTTCATCGATGTAGGCTCTTCTCCTGACAATGCATTAGAATTGCTACCGAATCTTGGAATACAAAGCGTACCCACGCTGCACTGTGGATATCTTAATGGCTCGTATGATTCGGTCTTCTTTGAATTCACACCTACTGAAACAGGTCGCCATTTCATCACTCTTGAAGCAGCCTGGGATAAATACGACACCGATTTTGACTTGTACATATACGACATCTACGAAAACTTGTTAGATAGCTCGACCAGTACTGATTCATCCGAATCAATCGCCATCTCTCTTAATGCAGGGGACACTTACTACATTGAAGTGTATTCGTATCCTGGTGCCTATGATGGCATAGGCGTATTCTATCTAAATGTTAACCCACCCTCCAGTACTGGGCTACTGCCAATTGACCTTATAATTTTACTCATTGTTGGTGCTACAATTGGAATCATTATCGGCGTTGTAGCCCTAGTTATCTTCCTGCTTCGACGAAGCCGTTCGCTTACACTAACGTCACGCTATACGCGTCCAACCTACGTCCCACCCAGGACAACAGAACCCACTGGAGCACCTAAATTCTGTGCATATTGTGGTGCTGTAATTCCCCAAGGCGCCCGTTATTGTCCAATATGTGGCTCCTCCGTCCGTTAATCTTTGAACCTACGCATCAAAGACTTCAACAGATTGTTTCCGAGGGATGCCGGTAACATACAAAAACTTCCCGAAAATCAGGCATCAACAGAGATTCTTTTGCACCTTAATTGTCGTCTTTAAGTAGGGTCCTGTGAAACTCCCGTGGACCAACAATGCGTGGCTGGATCCTCGATGTTACCCCCCGGCCCGACCACTTGGTCCTGTGGTTGCGCACGGCAAAGAATTGCATACCCCTAGAAGTGCCCTATCAACCACGATTCTACTTACATGCGCCGGGCGTCCAATTCGAGGACTATGCGCCGCTGTTTGAAAGTCACCCCCTTGTAAGCACGGTGACTCCCGAGTTTCATCGGCTGCAGCTGCGGGGCGCGCGACGTCCGGTGCTCGCCGTAACAGTCTCCTCCTGCACCCAACTCCCCCGTGTCGTCCGCGAAATCAAAACCTTCGCCGTCCCCCGTTTTCGCGTCTTCAACGGCGACCTCTCCACAACCCAGCTGTGGTATCTCGAACAGCGGCGTTACCCCTTCGAACAGGTAGAGGTTCACACCGAGCGGTCAGGAACCCGCGTCACCCGCATCGACTCCTGCGACTCCCGCACGGCCCTCGACTATCATCTTCCTCCCTTTGATACCGTGAACCTCCACCTAGAGGGGGAAGACCTATTCTGCGCCTCCAGTTCCCACGGCGATACCATTCAGACCACAGAACCTATGATGCTTCAAGACTGGGTTACAACCCAAAACCCTGACATCATCTTCACCCTGGAAGGCGACTACCGCGTTTTCCCCACCCTCATCCAACGCGTTCAAGAGGCGGGAATGTTAAATCAGTTCTCCTTGAGTCGAGACCAGACCCCCCACGTCTTCAGCGATAAGACCCTACCTGCTGGGCGAGCTGTCTTTCGGTATGGAGGCCCGGTCTTCTATCGCCCACACCCTTTCCTTCTGCGTGGACGCCTGCACCTGGATCGATCGCATATGACCTTTGGCACGTTTGACGGACTCATCGAGGCAAGTCGACTTACCGCTTTTCCCCCTCAACGTATGGCACGAAGCAGCCCGGGTACTGGCATCAACATGCTCCAGATGCAAGAAGCACTCAATCGTGATGTCCTGATTCCTGAAACCAAGGCGGAGCCCGAAGAATACAAAACCGGTCTTGCACTCCTCAACGCTGACCGTGGAGGTCACGTCATTACTCCACGAGTGGGGGTGTTCTTTGAGGTGGGTGAACTCGACTTTCTGTCAATGTATCCGTCGTTAATGGTGAAGTACAACATCTCCCCCGAAGCCCTGTTCTGTGACTGCTGTCCCGACGATGCCACTGTGGTGCCCGAGCTAGGCTATTGGCTATGTCGGCGTCAACCCGGCATCGTCCCCACCTTCCTTAAGCCGATACTGGAGAAGCGCACCTTCTACAAACGGCACCGTCACGACAACCCTATCTATGAAGCACGACAAGCCGCGCTGAAATGGCTGCTCGTCGTTTCATTCGGATATTTAGGCTTTCGGGCTTCACGGTTTGGTCGTGTTGAAGCCTATGAGTGTGTCACTGCATTCAGCCGTCGTGTTCTGTTACAGACCAAAGCGATCTGCGAACAGAAGGGTTTCCAAGTGCTCCATGGCATTGTCGATTGTGTCTGGCTACAAAAACTCGGAGCCACAGTTGAAGACTATATGGCGGTGGGCGATGCCATTCAGGAGGCAACTGGACTATCAATAGAATTTGAAGGACGCTATCGCTGGATAATGTTCTTGCCATGCCGCAACCAGCCCTACGGTGCCCTCACCCGCTACTGCGGCGTCAAAGAAGATGGTACCATCAAGGTACGGGGCATCGAGCTCCGACGCCGTGATACTCCGCCCCTCATCAAGCAGCTTCAAATGGATCTGTTAACCTGCCTTGCCGGGGCGGAAGACGCTGACGAAATGCAGGAGATGCTCCCTCAGCTCCTAGACGTTGTCAAACAATACCTAGATCGCTTGCACAGTGGAGATGTGATGACTGAAGAGTTGGCCATCACACAAAACATCAGCCGGTCTCCAGGCGAATACCAGCAACAATGTAGTCAAGCCATTGCCGCCGAACTAGCCGTTCGCTACGGTCACGAAATCCAACCAGGACAGCCCGTCCGCTACATCTATACTAATGCCCAGTCACGACACCCGTTGCGTCGCGTTGCGTTGCCGCAGACCTCGACAGCGGCCCACTACGATAAGGGCAAGTATGCTGAGCTACTCCTTCGTGCTACTGATTCACTCCTGACCCCCCTAGGGTGGAATTACGAGCGGTTGGAAGAACACTTCAATGCAGATTCAATTCAGACGGTGCTGGATCCACATCTTCGAAGCCGCGACTAGCCAAGGATGATGAAATCCTCACTTCTTCTCTAAAAGGCTGCAATCCGAGAGGTAGCTATGAAGTCGATTAGGCTGTGCAGAGCCCACAGTAATTCAAATGGATCGCATCTAACTGGTTACCAGGCACCCATTGACTCCGCATTCTTCAATCAGCCACACAAATAACTCTAAAAAGTGCTTAACAGAAAAGAAGCCGAGTTCTAAGAACCGGATAGCTACTAGATATTTAATGGATGGGTGGCATAATTCCAGAGTCATTCTCTATTGATGGAAGGGAAAAGTCATGAATGGGTTCATTGCCGATGAAATTCCCTTCAAGGACTTCATCTTTCAATTGGTTATACCGTTTCTTGTGACCCTCTTCTTTCTCCAAAGTTTTCGGACCTATGTTGTAAATCTGTATATTTCATTTTTTAATATCCTCTGGGAGGGAACAGGGAATTATATCCCATTACTCACTCTCCTAGCATTTGGTGCCCCTCTTCTTGCTGTCTTGATTTACAGAAAAATCTCTCTCAGCCACATGATTATAGGTAGCGCTATTTTAACCGCGATTTTTGCTACGCCAATCAGCCTACAGCTGGCATATGAAATAGAAATTTTATTCTCATCGATGGTCGTAGCATTTTATGCCATTTTCCTTCCATTCTATCTTTACAGCCAAAGTCAAAACCAACACGTAATTGGACATACGGGCAAAGCAGCTCTACTCGCTGTTAGTTTTATTATTGCCTTCAGCTTTGATGTTCTGTTTCGAGCATTCGGTACAACTTCTGACATATCTCGAACCCTCCCCTATTTTCCGCTCCAATTAGTGTTTGCCATAATAGTGATTGGACTAGGAATATGGAAAAATCAACAATCTCCCAAACCCTCAACTAATTCTCTAAATACTGCAATTGAAGAACACCCATCGTTACCTTTAACATCACGTCTAGTTGGACTGCTCACAATTGCAGGATTTGGTGCGTTTCTTTTTCTTGAACATAGCCTTTTCTTAAGCCCACACAACCTTCTCCGAAGCCAAAATCCACCCTACTTCCTCATTGACATAACAATCATTCTGATTTCTATCCTAAGCATCCAAACTATTGTGGGCATAATATTACTTCATAAGAGAGGAAGGAACATGTTTGATAGAGAAAAATGGTATACGATCGCTATTACAAATCTCATCATCATCATGGCTTTCCCAGGTTTTTTCTTCTGGCCTTCATGGTTCTACATCCTAACTCTTATGGTCATCAATTTCTTTCTTCTTTCCAATCTATACTACATTCTACAATTTAGTCTGCACCCAAGACATCGTTGGTCAGTAACTATTCTGTGCATAGCAATTTTCATTGCCTTCCTCTTCTTCCTGCTGTGGGACTTCTTGTTTGCCTTCACCTTTACCTATGCATACCTAGGTGATATCGGAAGCATTTTCGTTGGGCAAACTTTGACCCTCATATGGGGCGCCTTTCTCATATTGGGCACCACTTCAACATATGCTGTTTATAAGCTGAGGAGGTTAGATCAATGAGCACATTCAACTATCGCAACAAGAATGCCATTCTCATCACTGCACTACTTTTACTCCCTTTAGTTATAACCGGAACATGGTGTACCTTCACATATCAAGTTAATCCACAGCCTTCTGGCCAACTAACTGTCATGACATACAATATCCATGAAGCCTTTGATGTAAATAATCGACTAGATCTGAATGGTATCCTAATATCAATAGAACAATCTAATCCCGATGTCCTCGTCCTGCAAGAAGTAGACACTGGTGTGCTCATGTCTGGGACCACTGATCAAGCACGGTGGCTGGCTCAAAAACTGAACATGTTTCTAGCACCGATTTTATCAGTCAATCACATATGGCAAAGTGATGTGATTCTCAGTAAGTATCCAATCCAATATTATGAAGAGATCATTTTACACAGCCCAAGTGAAGACGATACACTTCTTCGCGCCGATATCGAAGTTGCTGAACAACAGATTTCTGTTTACGCTGTACATTTCTCTGCTTTTAGTTCCGAAGACCGCCGAATTCAAGCTGATGTAGCTATTCCCAACGTTATATCAACAGGAAGCAATATCAAAATATGGGCAGGCGACTTTAACGTTGACGCCTACACAACTGATTCAGTAGATCAGGGCATTTATACTGACATCACAAACTCTCTCAATGATTCATTTGAAGTAGCCATTTCCTTAACAGGCAATCTTACGTGGCCATCAACCGGACCCTACCAACGCATTGATTATGTTTTCGTATCACCAACAATTACGGTTCTCAGTCACGCTGTACCTACTTCACTAGCTTCAGACCATCTTCCGGTAGTTACACAACTTCAAATACCTACTTCACCATTCAACCAAAAAATGCAGTTCTCAAAATCGGTAGTAGGACTCAGGGTTTATGATGAGGAGTTTGACTAAGGATTCTTGTGTGAAGTAGAACCCGCAAGAATTGCTAGCTGAAGTAAAACCCGATACAAACAGAGCTGGATTCACTTCAAAGAATCCACATATGAGAGGTTTTTATTTATGTACGAAGTCAGCAATGCGTGATGCCGCTTCACGAATCCGATTAGGTGGTGCCGATCCAACACTAATCCGGATGTTATTTGGATAGGCTATGCCAAATTGGTCCCCAGGCACGACAATAACACCCTTCTCTTCTAGGACGGATATGGCAAATTCTGGACCCGTCATCCCGGTGCCTTCAACATTGGGAAATAGATAGAAACCCGCAACGGGTTCATATGTGAACTTGAAGCCTTTAATAGGTTTGAAGCTCTCCAAAGCGACTTTCCGACGATCATCCAATACATTCCGATGTTGTCCAATAATCCCTTGGAACGCCTTCGGATTGGACAGTGTTTTCATAGCACCAACCTGAATAGGAGTCGGAGCACAGGCTGTATTATACTGATGAACCTGATAGATAGGACGCATCAAACTCACCGGAGCTACTACATAACCTAACCGTAATCCGGTCATGGCAAGCGCTTTGGAAAAACTGTTGATGAGAATTACATTATCCCGATTGAATGTAGCCGCACAAGTGTGTGGCTTGCCATCGTAGCGTAAAAACTCGTAGCATTCATCTGAAACGAGGATACTATCATATTTTGCTGCCAGTTCAACGATTTCTTTCAAATTCTTCTCAGAGGCAACCGAACCCGTAGGATTACATGGTGAATTAATAATTGCCATGTGTGGTCTCTTCTTCTCAAAAGCCTCACGATACTGCTGAACATCTAAGTCAAAATCAGATGTCATGGGAATCAATTCAACTTCAGCACCAGCAAGTTTAGCCTGATTCGCAAAATAACCAAAGGCGGGGTCTTGTACTAAAACACGGTCACCGGGATCGATAAGGGCTAACATGGTATCCAAAAGTCCCTCTAATGCCCCACACGTCACTAACACTTCATCCGGAGAATATTCGAGACCATATGTATCTTTATAACGATTAGCAATCGCCTGGCGTAAATCGACGATACCTGCATTCGATGAATAATGAGTTTGTCCGGTGGCAAACGCATCAGCAATTGCATCACTAAGAAAGGGAGGAAGTGGCAGGTCCAAATCACCGATACCTAAAGAAATCACATCGATTCCCTTGGCTGCCAGCTTTGTTCCAATTTCGAAAAACTCACGAAGTCCGCTAGGTGACACACCTTGTAAGCGTGAAGCCGTTTTCACAGATTTTGGCATGGGTGATAGCTCCTCTCAAATAACATAACCACTCCATACACGTTTCCCCTTCAAAAAGTTCTGTACTACCTTAAAAAGCAGTTCATCTTGGAATGTTTAGTTAGGAGTGATAGGAATTTCTAAAGTTATTTTAGGGAACAGCCAACAATTTAATTTCATGAAAAAATATGATGTAATCGTCATTGGGTCTGGATCAGGAGGCATAATACTCGACCAAGCCTATCGAGCAGGGTACAAAGTCGCTTATGTCGATCGGGGTCCATTAGGTGGAACATGTCTTAACGTTGGCTGTATCCCGTCGAAAATGCTCATCTATCCCGCAGATCGTGTGGTCGAAATCCAAGAGGCACATAAGTTAGGAATCGACGCTGAAATCAAGAATATCGATTTCAAAGCAATAATGGCTCGGATGCGACGCCCCATTGATGAAAGCCTTACCCATATGCGAGCAGGACTACAACATGCCCAAAACCTGGATTTCTATGAGGCAGAAGGATACTTTACAGGCGATTACACCATGGAAGTTGCCGGTGAAACCATTCGGGGAGACAAGATTTTCATTGTTGCAGGTGCAAGGCCGTCTATTCCACCAATCAAAGGGTTAGACCAAGTCAATTATCTGACCAATGAAACACTCCTTGAAATAACCGAACTGCCAAAAAGCGTGGTTATCATTGGCGGTGGCTATATTGCTGCTGAATATAGTCATTTTCTTGCAGCAATGGGTTCAGAGGTCACCATTCTTCAACGAGGGCCAAGATTGGTCCCCCAAAACGAACCAGAAATTTCACTTGCCCTTGAAAAAGCCTTATCAAAAAGAATGCGCATTTACACAAACACGGCAGCCATTGAAGTAAAACAGTCTTCGAAAGGAGATATTGTCATTGGCGAAAACAAAGAAACCGGGCAGCAAATGGAATTCCTTGGCGAACGAATTTTGGTTGCAACAGGTCGAAGATCAAATGCTGATGTTCTGAAAGTGAAAAAAACGGGTGTAAAAACAGACGGCCAGGGTTTCATACAAGTCAATGATTTCCTAGAAACGAGTAAGAAGAATATTTGGGCTCTCGGTGATGTAACAGGACGTTATATGTTCAAACATGTTGCCAATCGTGAAGCCCAAATCGCCTGGAATAACGCGGTAGGTGATCAACAACAAAAGATGGAATACCATGCTGTTCCATACGCGGTCTTTTCTTATCCCCAGATTTCCGGAGTGGGCTTGACCGCGGTCGAGGCAGTCAAACAATACGAAATACTTCTGGGAACAGCCAAATATTCTGATGTTGCGAAGGGTGAGGCCATGGTTGAAGAGGAGGGATTTGCTAAAGCCATCGTCGATAAAAACACTTACAAAATTCTTGGATTTCACATCATTGGTCCTTACGCAGCAATGCTCATCCAAGAAGTTGTGGATATCATGGCCGTTGGAGGAAACATGTGGACTCTCGCTCAAGGGATGCACATCCATCCCGCCCTAACCGAACTGATTGTTACAACGCTTGGGAATCTGTATGATCCCTCCCATGTACATCATCATGACCATAATCATTGAACAGGAGAATCCGAAAATGAGTGCAAAAATTGTAGTCATTATTGCTTCGAGTGATAGGGATGTAATCCAAACCGCTCTAATGTATGCAAAGAACACCATAAAATACGGATGGCTTGACGATGTGAAGACCATCTTCTTTGGGCCCTCTGAGCAACTAATAGCCAAAGACCTAATACTCGCAAAAGAAGTCCAAGAACTCTGTGCTGCAGGTGAGAGCTACGCTTGTAAATTCATTTCAGACAAAGAAGGAACCTCAGAGCCGCTCTCAAAACTGGGAGTTCAAATCGAATACGTGGGAACCATCATTGCTGATCTGATAAAAGAGGGTTATGTGCCCCTGGTGTGGTAGGTCAGCTCACAATCAGATGGCAATGCAGGTTTCTGTACGATTAACACCATCCACACTATGAATTCCTTCCATCAATTTACGAAGATCTTCAGTTGATGGCAGAACGGCATACGCGATGACATCATAGGGGCCAGTAACCACATTCGATCGGTCAACCCCTGCTATTTTCCCAATAGCTTGGGCTACATCCCACACTTTTCCTGCTTCAACACGAATTAGGATATACACAACCACGGGCAACGAATTCACCCCACCACTTTAAGACCTATCAAAGATATTAATCTGATAGCTCTGTGTAAAATTGCTGATACAACCATTCAAAGTGAGATCAATGTCCAGTTCTCAATCTTTTCAAAACCAAAATCTATTCACGATTATTCATAACCGCCGCTCAATACGAATATTTCAGAACAAACCGATTTCTGATGAAGCGCTCGAACAGATTCTGAAGGCTGGTTTTCGAGCGCCTTTTGCAGCTCAACTTTGCAGCATCACATACACTCGAGACCATAAAATAATGCACGAATTGCGAAACCTAGGCGTTTACCCAACCACCCAGGTACTCATGTTTTTCTTCATCGATTTATTTAGGCATGAAAAAATTATGAAGCAACGTGGACATACTTATGATTTTGACGACGCATTTGCCCTCTGGCTTGGACTACAAGATGTATCACTCGCAATTGAAAACCTCATTTTAGCTGCAGAAGCCCTTGGTTTAGGATCCGTTCTTTTAGGTGCCACACCCCATTTTGCCGACCATATTGCTGACATTTTCAACATCCCGAACCGTGCCTTTCCAGTAGTCGGATTGTGTCTTGGGTATCCTGAACCCTCAGAACACACAGAAACCCGTCCTCGATATCCACTCAGCTTCAGTGCCTTTGAAGATCAATATCCCGAATTTTCAAAAGAAGAAATCCAAGCAGCCATGAAGGTAATGGATGAGGGATATCTTGCTCAGAATTACTATCGGGAACGCAATGCCAAGATTCCCCTCAAGAAAGGAAAAGACACAATCAATTACGATACCTATTCGTGGTGCGAACACATCTCTCGTAAATTTATCAACGGAGGCTGGTCTCCAATATCACTCCTTGAGATACTCCGCAAGCACGGATTCAACTTCGATTGAAACGGACCTATTTAGGAAAATGAGGGCCTGAAAGAACAGGGAACTGGTCCATCTGGGTTTTGAGTGCGTCCAATTTATTGAGTAATTCCTGATGCATCGCGGTGATACTCATAATGACGGTGCCGTCAAGACTCTGTTTTTCAGACAACATACTGGCCTCCTCTTGAAGACGCCCAGCTACAGCAATCATATCCGCCAGCCGTTGAATCATGCTTTTCATCAGTGTATCAGTGTCACTAATGATAACGCGGTCTGAGCGGAAAATCGTTTTCACATCAAACGCATTGAAACTAAGAGGCTTGTCCTTATATTGGCTGATTACCTCAGGAGTATAGGATTGAAGGAAAAGGGAGCTCAATCGATTTAGCGCATGGTTGATTTCAAATTCATCATGATCATTCGATGATAAGATGACAAAAATCAGATTCTCGAACACATTAAAGGACATTTTGATTTGAAGCAATCGAATTCTTTCCAAGGCTCCAGCATTTCGAAGAACATTTACAAGAGTTACTGCAAGAGATGAAAATATTGGGGGATCCATACCTACGGCTGCGAGTTTGCTTTTTCCTGCAGGAGCAAGATGAAAGAGTGGATTCTCTGTTTGCCGATGGACAATTAGAATATCGTGAATCATTTCTGTCACAACTGCTCATCAAGGCTTCGCTTTTTGTGTTGAAGCGCCTATCAAACTCATTAAGTCACCCCTCTTATATCGATTGCTTCAAAATGCAGCTTTCCCACCAATGATTGCATACATCACAACATGAAATACTGTTGTGAATCCGTTGCAGCATCTGATTCAGCTAATGCACCCACTACCTTCTATTTAGAAACCAAAAGGATACAAGCAAAGCGATGACCACATCCGTGTCATAGCTCAGCCTGCACCTGTCGTACATCCCCATGAGAGTTATGATTTGTAATAGAGCGTGTATGACTCGCTGCAGTTGCTAAAGCCACACGTAGTCGTTGTACCTCTTGATAAAGCCCGAGTATCATGGACATGAACAACGCTTCCGAAGGACATGGACGTGCCACGGCACTAGCCGCATCCGCGTAGGTCCGAGCGTAGACGAATAGATTATCAAAGGCGGGTTGCTCGTCAGCACGCAAAGCCGCCCGAAATAATCCCCAACGCCGTCGCTCCTTCTCCAGCTGTAATCGATAGGTCAGTATTGTACGTCCCATAGGACTCACCACTAGCTTGACCAAACACACCGCTAAAAAGAGCCCCCACCAAATGCAAGAAATAGCCCGCTACATCCCAAAGAGCGGCTTAGTTCTTGCCAAGTCCAACTCGTTTCACGACTAGAACAAACACTCACTCTGTCAGATACAGGCGGTATTACACTATTGGGCTGCTGATGCACCACTAATTAGTCCTTCAATATGTTCACTGAAGGAATCTCCTTTAGCAGGTAAAATTATGGTATCGCTATGCTTGATGTACAATGTGAGTTCATCGCCCCTTTTGATAAACGCAGAAGCATCCACTTCGGCTTGAATGAGGGTGGTTGCCCCGATATCAGCACGAACATCATTATAACGTCCTGTGAACACCACACTCTTTACCTTGCCCGGAATCACGTTGACATCGGCTGACGGTTGCCGCACTTTAAAGTCCTCAGGGCGAATCGCCGCGAACACCTTATCCCCTTTCTCAAAGACAGCTTCTTTCTTGGGGGATTGTCCCTGAAGCTCGAGCCCCCAAGGGGTTTTCATAACAAGTTTGCCTCCATTTGCGCTCACAATTTTCCCATTGAAAAAGGTGCAGGAACCAATGAAGTCAGCGACAAAGAGATTTTGTGGTTCCTCATAAATTTCACGTGGATTCCCCACCTGCATGAGCTTACCAAGTTCGATGACTGCGATGCGGTCTGAGATACTCAAAGCCTCCTCCTGATCGTGGGTTACATAAATCGTGGTAGTTCCAAATTGCTTCTGAATATGTATCAATTCATGCCGCATTTCCAGTCGTAATTTCGCATCCAGATTGCTAAGGGGTTCATCGAGGAGCAGCACTTTGGGATTGATCACTAAAGCACGAGCCAGTGCTACTCGTTGTTGTTGTCCACCGCTGAGTTGAAATGGTGTTCGATCTCCGAACCCCCCAAGCCGAACCATCTCGAGAATCTCATTAACACGTGATTCGATTTCTTTAGCAGGGAGTTTTCGAATGCGTAATCCAAAGGCGACATTATCAAAAATTTTCATATGAGGCCAAATGGCATAGTTCTGAAAAACCATCCCTGTATCCCGCTTGTAAGGAGGTAGACCAGTAATGTCTTGGTCATCAAACATGACCCGACCATTGTCGGGAAAATAGAAACCCGCTATTATTCGGAGAAGAGTAGTCTTCCCACAACCCGAAGGACCAAGTAATGTAAACAATTCCCCTTCTTCAATATCGATAGTTACATCATCAACAGCCACAACTTCCCCGAAGGTTTTTGTTATTTCTTCCAATTTTATTTCAACCATTATTATTCACCTTCGTTACTCAGAGCCCAATCATAGCTGAAGTTCGTTTCTTTAATATTGTATTTGTGGTCGCCAGTACTATTGTTTGGAGTATCATAAGAATAAGACCAAGAACTGAAGCTAGAGATGGACCCATAGCCAACCCATAGAGCAACTGGTTCATTTTCCACGTGATAGGCGCTGCAGCTTGATCAATATCCCCAAGCACAATACTAGTTGAAACTTCGGACATACAGTAGACAAATGACATCATAACGCCCGCCAAGATACTTACACCAATCAAGGGTAAGACAATCCTAACAAATGTTCGAAGACGCCCAGCACCTAAATTATAAGCCGCTTCTTCTAACTCAACATGTGTTTGCTGTAATCCTGCAAATGCGGACCTTACCGTGAAGGGCATTTTACGCACCGTATACGACATTGTGATCAGAATTGCGGCAGCTCCAGGTAAGACAGGACTAAGAACCGGGCTTAATATTGGATTCCTAGAAAAGAATACTAGAAATCCAATAGCAATGACAATTCCGGGTAAAGCTATAGGTATGGTTACCAGGAGATCTAATGCGTCTTTCCCTGGTATGTTCTTTCTTGCTACAATATACGCCGCACTAACCCCTATTAAAGCTATCACTACACAAGCAACCAACGAGTACACTAAACTATTAACAATTGCTCCAAAGATTTGGGGATCTGTAAATACTATTAACCAATTACCTAACCAAAGCTGAGGTATTATCACAAAAGTGCCCCATGTCCCCGGTACGGCATGCGCTAGTAGAAAGACACCAATATGAGGTAATAACGCAACAGAGAGTAGAGCGATGATGAAGCCATAGAAGAGGATATAATGGAACCATTTCGATTGAGAAAGCCTCGGATTCCAGGTCCCACCCTTGCTAAGCATGGCATAATTCCGGAGAGACATATAGCGACGTATGAAAATGAAGCCAATTATCGCAATCAGCAAGAGCATAACACCCATGGCTGTCGCGATTCCTTCCACGGTTCCGTCAGGGGCAAAAATATGAGTAAAGATCGCATAGGTAAGCGTTTTTCGCACCTGGGTTGAACCCTGATACACTAAAAGTGTACCTAAGTCTTCAATGCTCATGATGAAGACAAGTATAGCTCCCGCCTCGATTCCAGGTAGTGCTAGGGGCAGAGTGACTTTTCTAAATAATGTAAACCCTTTTGCACCCATATTCTCTGCGGATTCTTCGAGAGTGGGATCAATATTTTGAAAAGCCGAATACGATGAAAGATAGGTTAATGAGAAAAAGTGCAGGGTTTGAATTAAGATAACGGCAGCAAGACCATCAATCAATATTCTGAAAGGCCACACTCCAAGGTAGCGCCAGAAGAGATTATTGATCGTTCCATCAAGTGCCAGCATTCGCTGAATACCGATAGCCCCGACGAAGGGAATTGCGAGAAGCGGGATTAACAATAATGTCCGGAGAATCGTTTTTCCTCGGAAATCATAACGAGCCATAATGAAAGCCAATGTTACACCAATGATTGTAGAGAAAGCGGTGGTGAGCAAGGCGGAATAAATCGAGTTCATGATCACGCCCATATCAACGCCTTGAATGAGCAGGGCATATTCATCTACACCCACTTCAACCAGTTCATACACAAGTCCTCGTACTCGAAAATAGTAACCTAGCGGATGGATATGAACTGGATTATTACTTATTGTCTGAATGAAATAGAGCGGAAAATAATATTGGTCATCTAAAAGAAGTTGAAACCAAAACAGCGACCAAGATTGAATTTCCTCAATCATACCCGTCACGGGATTATAAATCAGAACTGGGCCGATGAACGCCGAAATCATAACATATCCAATAGGAAAAACAAGAAAAATACTGAACAAAATGAGAATAGCAGAAAGCTGGGTTGTTGATAAATAGTCGAGTTCTCGATAGAGTTGAATAGTCTTATTTATAATGTCCTGTTTAATGGATTGAGCTTTTAATCTAATCGTAGCTCCAAATCCGAGTAATTCTTCAAGGGATTCCTCACGAGTTTTTTGGTGATTTGTAGATTCAGGTTCACCCAATCTGATCACCATATCAGAAGTTATGATTCGGATTTAAGAACATGAAGTGTAGTACGTCCTTCCTTAAAAATTCACAGCTTTGTTAAAAAAAGAAAAGGTGGGACACATCCCAATAGGGGAAAGTGTTCCACTATTATTTCATTAAGGAGGTATTAAGGCTTCAACAGCTGCGTAATGGGTTTCTGCTGCTGAAGTCCAAGTACTCTGCTGGCTAGCGCGGAAGGAGGAAGATGTGCGCATTTGATCATTGATTGAAATTGCATAAGCTTCTGAGAACCACTGGTCAGTGCCCCAGGTAACATTTGCCATTTGAGCCGCAAATGCATCAAATTGGGCTTGGTTAATTAATGCCCCGTCAAGGGCATCAATCAATTTATTCCAACAGGACACTAATGAAGTATGGGCGTTGGTAATAACAGCTTCAAAATAGTATAGCATTGAATAATGGTATGAGGATTCCAAATCGTCGTCAAAATCGATACTCAAGTTTTCAATCGTTGAATTGTAGAATGCATAGAGATCGTCTCTGGCACCTGAGGGATTAACTGGATCTGCTTGGTCAGCCCAGAACGCACATTCGAGAACAGGCATTCGATTAATTTCCTCTAATAACCACCACTTCTGACCCTCGCAGCTTAGAACCCAATCCAGAAAAGCTTCGGATGCCTCTGGATGAGCCGCAGTAGTGCAAATAGCAATAGGGTCACCATTAATGATGGAACCATTAGCAGGAATAATATACTGTGTGTCAGGATTACGTAGAGCACTGGTATAGCCATAGAAATCAATAGACATTGAGACTCCGACTTCACCGTTTTCAACAGCACTTTGAACCTCAACAGAGCCCGCTCGAATTTCAGAATTTCCTGCCATTCGTGAGAGAATTTCCCAACCTTTGGTAAAACCAAATTTCTGTAAAATGATGTTGTAGATACGAGTGTTACTCGTTGTACCAGGGGCATTTCCCATTGCGATAGAAGGAATTGGAAGAAGGCTTCCAAACTCAGAGCTTGAGAGATTCTCCCAAGTTGTAGGTTCGGGCAGACCTTTATCCGCAAGCCATGCAGTATTAATGGTAAAACCGAATGAACTGATTGCTGCAGCTGCCCAAACGTAATCCCCATCGCCGTCTACTCGTTTCATGGTGGCTCCACCTAGTGTATCATTAACACGTGACAATACGTCAAGCATTAAGGTGCTATTTAATTTGGCAATCAAACCAAGATCTACTAACGTGTCAAATAGTGGAGGACCACCGCCCCAAGCAACATCAGGCATTACAGTAGGTATCACTGTTGGCCAAAACGATTCAGCTGGTTGTGTCCACGAAATATCAGTGATATTATGATCCTGAGCCTGTTGTGATGCTAAGAATGCTTGTTCCATTTTGATTTGTATTGTAGAGTCGTGACGTGTAATAATTTTTAGTGTTATGTGTTCACCGTCACCATTACCGTTACCATCAGGTAGAGGACCCTTCGGTATAAAAAACCACCAAGCCCCAACCGTACCAACGACGATGATAACTATTACCACAATCACGATGATGCCTTTTTGACTCAGTATAGAGGTTTTTTCAGCCATAAGCAAAACACACTCTATTATTCCCAATGCAATAGTGCGAACACTATTACATTAGGGTTCTAGCAGCAATATCCGAGTCCCCCCTTTTACCTTTTCCGTTAGTTTACTATAATATTAATACATAGAGTAGCATTTGAATTTATATTATACTAACGAATTGAATTGCAACGTAGTTAATAAATTTTAAAGGTTAATCAGGTCGTCTCCGTCGCGTTATGATTCCAATAGCAGTCGCGAGAATAATGCCAATAGCGATGGCAAGGGCAGGAAATCCAGGGATTGGTGGTGGCGGTGTTGTCGTTGTACCACCAGGAAGTTCAACTGAAATACTTTCAACATTGCTCCAAGCGCTCTGAGCACCTAAGTTATCTACTCCACACACACGGAAGTAGTAAACGCCATTAGTTAATCCAGAGATAGCATAATTTAACTCCGTTGTATTCTGTTGATTTAAAATCGCTGTGAAATCACTGGTATTCGACATTTGAAGAGTATAATGGTCAATCGAACCATCTGGATCAGAACTGGAGGTCCATATCAGGGTGAAGTTCCCCGTCTCAGAGACATCATTCAATTCTCTGAGCTCAGGAGCAGAAGGCACTTGTTGACTTACAGTGAATGAGTAAACGGACGAAGTTACCTCATAGCCTGCATAATCAGCAGCTGTAATGGCGAACTGGTATTCACCTGGCAACAAAAGATAGACGTAATATCGATAACGGTCAACTCCAGCCATAGACATGGAATAAGAAAGGAAAGGACCCCCCGCAAGGGAGATGTTAATCGAGACAAAAAATATGCCACTAAACGGGCTCGTCACATCAGCGTATATGAATACAAGATTTTGTATCATTGCAGTTGCAGGATAGTCAACATTTGAAATGGAAGGGGCTTGAGCATTACTAGTAAACACCCGAATGACAACCAACTCTCCATCAGCTACATCGAGGGAAAAACGAATTAACCAGGCATCAGTGCCATTCACTGTCTCAAGGACTGTAGCACCACTGCTTCGATAAACTTCAGGTCCAGGAAGTGGTTCAACCAAAATATCGACGATTTGGCCTGTCACCGAATAGCCCAGAGTGTTATTCACAGAAAAGTAAGCTCCAATATCAGCATCCACATATTCTACTGGTGCCCGCTTAATATAGAGAGCGTCGATGGGTTGAGAAAGATTCAGATTCTGCCAACTCCAAGATGTCAGTTCATAATTTATGAACTTCAAAGGACGTAACGCACGTTGCCCATGACACCATACGGGATCATACATACGAATTGAACCCCCAGCAGGAGATGTCTGTATCCAGTAGGTGTTGTTTATGACATTGACTAAATCCCCGTGAAGATGACCATTAAGATAGACACTCACATTATAGGTGTCAAAGATTCGCTGGAGCTCTTCGCGATCCCATTGGGTTAGAAAATAAGCAAAAGTTTCTGGGTTCATAAGTGGGGCATGTGCACCCATAATTTTGAGTTTCGCATTACTGGCAGCAAAATCCCTTTCAATCCATCCAAGTTGCGTATCATTAAATTCATATGGACTATGATGCGAATTCGCCATCACAATAAAGATATCCGGACCCAGATTAAACGTATAATAGTCAGTGCCAAATTGGCTTATGTAAACTGCATAGGTATCTCCAAGACGGTCATGATTCCCAGGACATACTACAAAAGGCACTCGAGAGTTGCGCATCAACTCCTTAAAGTCCATAATATAAGCATTAGTTCCCATATCGGTCAGATCACCAGTTGCAATGATTAGGTCAGCACCAGCCATAGCAGCCTCATATAGGCTAGCCCGGATTGAACGTATTTGATCTGCTAATCCTTGCCCAACATGCAAATCAGAAATATGATAGATGAGGGGGTCGGTGGGAAACTCATAGCGTACATGAATGGCATTCCATTCAATTAGAATTTGCCAATTTAGCCCATCAGAAATTGTGACATTCAAATCATAGAGATCGCTAATACAAGTAGGAGGAATGGTGATATTAAGCCGCCAGACACTAGTGGAGACATTGTATACAGCAGGACCATTAGATAGCGGGTAATTACGGTATTCGCGATAAAGCGAGACATCCCATGTTGTGATGTTACTTGGAGCTCTAATTTGAAGTTCTACCTGTGAGCCATTTAGGATAATTGCAGGTATATGTTGTCGGGGGTAGATGATTTTTCCATTTATTGGAGCGGGTAATGAAACGGGCATCGTAGCCGTCTGAGGAATAGTTTCATTTTCAGTTAAAACTGGTAAGCTCACACCAAGAAATGAAACGCACATAAACAACAAGAAGCCAACAATTAAAGTCTGAGATATTCGAGCTCGATTCATGAGATTGCCTCAGCTCACTCCTTAAATCATTAGTTTAAGAATATTACTATATTTCAGCATGAGAACTAAAGCGGAAAAACAATAGTTTACGAATAGACGTTTTAAAAGGGAAAAAATCCCAAAACCTAAAATAAGAGTTATATTCAATCTCACTCAACCTTTAAGGGATTTAAAAATCCTGCAGGTGAAAATAAATCTTGAATCGAAAAATTTTAGGCCTACTATTCTTGACAATGTTCTTCCTTGGCACAACGTCATTCTTTGCTGCACCTCCACAATTCGTCGCTGCTGATGTTCCCACCCCTGCGGGCACAGGGACAATTCTATTCATAACGGGGTATGGCATGGGCACGACTCTTCTGTCCAATCTAACTGAAGACCTTGTGGCTCTAGGATATACAGTAATGAATGCAACAACAGTCAATTCAAGCATATTAGCTACTGTTGATGGTCTAGTCATGGCAAGCCCATATGGTTCTGAAGGTATCGAAGGCTTTAATGCGACCAACGCTCCTGCTGTGCGAACCGCCATTAAAACTTGGTTCGATACTGGCAGTAAATTCCTTTGGCTCTCAGGGGATTCAGACTATGCTGGTGATGTCTGGCATAACCAGAATATAACAGCAATTCTACAAAATATCGGTAGCCGATTACGCCTTGAAATGAACTCAATTGAAGACCCACAATCGAATTGTGCGTCAGCTTATCGGGTCGCGGCGAACGAAACGGTAAGCAACACTGTTGCTGATGTCATCAACACAGGAATTACCGATCCTATCCTATTCCACGGACCCTCTTGTGTTTATGCACTCGATCCATCTGATACTCCTGTCGCTTTAGAAAATGTTACAGTTCCTGGTGTCTATCCAATCATTAGAACCAGCTTGGCTGGTCTTATCATCGAAGCCAATCCACTCGTAACTTCCGTAGTCCACAAAGAGGGCTATACCGGGAGTTGGGTTATGATGGCAGCAGAGCAATGGGCAGGACCCGCAGGCGACAACAAAATCATTCTCAGCGGTGCATCACCCTACGGTGACTATCAACCCATGTATACTGATGTGTACTACAGCGTTCCACTTGATGGCGAAGCCTTTGTTGTGCAAGCCATTGATTGGGGTATGCAAGTCTCTACTCGCCCTGATCCTGATGCTCCAACTGTCTTTGACTACGATGTCGCTGTACCCTTCCCCGTTGGTGACGTAGAACTTAACTGGACTGCCACTACGGATCAAAAGGGATTCCCTGTGGTTTCATATGACATTGAAATTGCTACAGACGACGCTTTTACTGATGTCATTGACTCCTCCACTGAAACCACCAATGTGTACACAGCAACCTTTGACGCAGCAGGCGATTACTACATTCGGGTTCGAGCCACTGATGATTTGAGCCAAGACAGCGCATGGAGTGCCACAGAGACCATCCGGATTAGCGCACCTGCGCCTCCTATTCCGGGCTTCCCAATCGCAGCAATCGCGATTGGTGCAGCAATGGCACTTGGCGTGGGCTTCTACTATCGTCGTCGGAAGCGGTAATTCCGCTTCCCACCCTTCCTTTTTTTTCTCATACACCTAAATTGATTTTTAGCCATTTACCATTTTATTTCACTAATAGTCGATACAAACTATTTTTGATTAGAATATACGAAGTTATCGCTATACGAACTACTTAACGCTTAACGAATTTCTTTCGGTACAAGAGCACCCCCACCACAATTAGCGCGAGGTAACCGATTCCAAAAACCCAGAGGATTGCAGTCACCAAAAACCCCAAGTGTATAAGGAGAAAACCGAAGTCACCTTTATTTTGTGGTAGCCGGTATAATTGCAGAAATGCAATCGCGGCGAGTAAGCACCAAAGGAAGAGGAGGATATTGCTCCAACTCCAGATTAAAGGTAACGTATTGTATTGTTCAAGTCCCCACACAGGATCAACAAAGACATTGATATTGCTCATCAGCCATGTAAAATCGGTGACACTGAGCAAGAGTAAAGCAGGTGCACCGACAACAATAGCATAGTAGGAGAAGGGATTATTATACTGTTCTTCAATGTTAAGAAACAAGAGGATAAGCGCTGGCACGGCTATCCAGATCGCAAGCACACTAATGAAATTCAGAATCGCTGCGGGTAAGACTGGGAGAGGGAAGAACCCATTAATCTCCCATTTAAGAGCGATGATTGAGTAAAGGGCCAATATAAGCCCTCCCAGATGAGCTAGAGTGGATTTACGGGTCTGAGAGAATAAGTCACGCAGACTGAAGAGGGAAAATAGTTGTTTTTCTGGGGCTAATATGGTTGCCATTAGCACCATCGTGCACGCAAGGATACCAAACCCTAAAACGCTCAACCACCCCAAGCCATTAATTAAAAAAAGAATTGATGCAAATAAGCCTAACCGGCTTTTCCGTCCCAACAGTTTTCGCATGGTAAATAGAAACGCACCCCAGATAAAAAAAAGTAGGACAAGAAGAATAACGGTCCATCCATATAATGTGATGCCAACTGGATGATTGAAACCCACCAGAATCTGCGCAACGCCTTGAACAGCCCAAATAATTATTCCAGTGAGAAAAGGGAGCCACGCCCCTGATACCTTCAATTCAGTTCCGAAGGCAAAAAACGCACAACTGAATAGGATGCCTCCAAAAAACGCGAGTAACCCAAGTAAGACGGATACAATAGTACCACCCAGAGTCCCTAAGAGAACTGGGGAGAGATTATACGCTATGAAGAAGAGAAGGCCGTAGAGGAAGAGAAGTATGCTGCCTATGTATCCAAAATCAGCCCATCGAGTTTCCATGCAATCACCCTAATAGGTCATTCTGCTGCCTAAGTTTCCTTTAGACCTTTCGTTTTTTATTAAAAATAATGTAATTCAAAATTATTTAGGTGAGACAGAGGATATTTATGCAAGAACACCTCGAAGAAAGCCGGTTGCATCCAAGGAAGCTGAATGTCATGAAGAAACGAACTTCAAAACTAATCCTATTAGTCGCCATCATGGGCTTTGGATTAATTCTAATCACGCCTAATATTCCCACGTCTCGTGCCTGGGGACTAGCCACCCATATGTGGATCACAGACATTGCCATTGACAATCTACCCAGTGGCGATTGGAAAGACGCATTCGAATTCTTTGCCAGTGAGCTCAAATCCGGAGCAATTACTCCTGATGTGGTATGGCAAGATTGGGACAACCATTTGTACTATCCTGTAACAGATGAATATACAGCACATATTGCGACCGAACGCTGGTTTGGGTACATGGTCAATAACTTTTCAATGGGAAATTGGCAAGAAGGAATGTTTGCAGGAGGCGTCATGAGCCATTATTTTGCGGACCCACACATCCCCGTTCATACAGATGTGAACTGGCCAGGTCATGGAGTCCTTGAAACCGACATCAATAATAATTTGGATCTATTCAGTGTGTCAATTCCAGTCCCACAAATTATTACAGATCCACGACAAGCTGTTGTAGATGCAGCAGTCCTTTCGCATGAGTATTATGATGATTGTCATGCCCTTTACCCAGATGAGAATATGCCGTCACCCAGTCCGTTAACCTCTAATGGAACATTTCATGATATCATTGAACTCCAACTTGAACAGGCTATCACCGGCATCCGTGATCTATGGTATTCAGCAATTCAAGGTTTAGAAGCACCAAACATTCCTTCAGGAGCCGTCAGCTACACAATACTTATCGACGGGGGACACGACAACTATTATGTTGATTCTCAATTAACGAATTTCAAAAGCAGCTTAGAAAAATGGGGTCTCACAGTTTTAGTTGATGAGGATGGAATAACCGCTACGGATTTACTTGGTGTTGATTTGCTGGTAATAACAGCACCCTATATTGATTTCACTTTAGCAGAGACGAATGCAATCGCTGATTGGTTCGTGAATGGAACGCGAACAAACCTACTCGTTACAGGCTATTCAGACTTCCAAAACCAATACGGATTCAAACGAGCAACCTTGAACTACTTAATGGCAAATTGCACAACACACCTCCGGTTCAACGATGACCAAATTTACAACCCAGACGGCTACCAACTCTGGTATTGTGACATTACCCAGATTCTCCCAGCCACTCAGACCTATAACATGACGAAAAACGTCAGTACGATTCGAATGTACTCCACTTCCAGCTTATACTACACTGATCCTAGCGCCGTAACCAACATCACTTTTGGAAATCCAAACTTCTACCAAGTAGACGATTACTTACCACCAGTTACTATTATCTACGACGATACTGATGATGGAAGTGGTGGAGACCGAATCCCCCTAATGGCTGTGGAGGAGATTGGGGATTCCCGCATTATGATTTCGGGAACTACTTTCTTTAGCGATTTTGATTATCCTGTTCCAGATAATGAGATTTTTATTGAAAATGTCTGCGAATGGTTACTGAACACCTCACTTACTGAATTGGATATTTATGGCCCCACTATTTCTGATGTAACACGTACCCCGGATCCTCCAAAGACGGGAGAAGCACTTAGCATTTCAGCGAACATTACCGATCCAGCTGGTGTCAACAATGCAACGGTTTACTATCAAATCGATTCCGGGTCAGAACAATCACTTGGCATGACTGTTGCTGGAACAATCTATTCTGCACAAATCCCTTCAAACCAATTTGGCCTCGGAAGCAACATTACATATTACATTAAGTCCTATGACCTTCTGGACAACTGGAAGACAACCTTCCCTGTTGAACTCATAGTTCAAGCCAATCCGCCCTCTGCGCCGATCCTATCAGATCCTGGTGCGTCAAGTACAACAGGCAATTTCAGCATTTCTTGGAGTACAAGCACAGATGTGGATGGCACGATTTCACACTATCAATTACAGATGTCCACCATCAATGACTTTTCCACCGTACTCCAGGAATGGAATACCACCTCGACGAACCAAGCAATAACGGGACTCACCGATGGAACGTATTATTTCCGAGTTCGTGCTCTGGATAACGAGGATAATCCTAGTCCATGGAGTAACCAAGAAACCATAAATGTTGAAATTCCTAGTACAACAACGCCGCCACCACCAATCCCTGGATTCCCCGCCCTTGCCATCGCTATTGGCATAACTCTCGCAGCGGCTATCGGAATCATAACACGACGGAGACGACCTGACTAACCTTCACAATACGTTAACTACGTGGCAATTCAAGCTCTATTCAATCAGGGGGACTCAGTAAACCGAACATCTTCACATGATGGACATCCAGCATATAATACCTGCACCCCTTCTAAGCATCCATCACGAAAGACCGTAATCCCCTTCAAGGCCAACTTATCAGCTAAAAGGAATATTCGCCGAATATCATCTGTAGAGGAATCATTTGACACATTCACAGTTTTACTTACTGCATTGTCAGCGTGCTTTTGGAATGCAGCTTGCATTCGAACATGCCATTCAGGTTCGATTTCGTGTGCAGTTTTGAATAAGCGCTTAACATCATCAGGAATTCCCTTGATGTCTTGCACTGACCCGCTTGTTGCCACCTGTTGTTCTACTTCTTCATCCCAGTATCCCCGTTCTTCAGCAAGCTCTACAAAATATTTGTTCGTCTCAGTGAGGCGAACACCTTCCGCGAGAATCCGATCGTGCACAATCGCAAATAAGGGTTCAATCCCACTACTGGTTCCTGCAATAAGACTAATACTTCCGGTGGGAGCTATAGTTATGAGCGTTGCGTTCCGTTTCCATTTCCGTCGTTGCTTCAATAGATCAACTTGTTCGAAATTTCCACGAATTTTTGCTAATTCTGATGTCGCTCGTTCAGCACGATTTCGAATGAACTCCATTACCTTTTCAGCTAATTCAAGAGCAGCCTGTGAATCGTAAGGAATTCCCAGTTGAATAAGCATCTCTGCCCAACCCATAATACCCAAACCAATTTTGCGAGTGGCTTTGGTTTGGATCTCTATTTCCTCAACCGGATACTTATTCAAATCAATGATATTATCTAAAAACCGAACAGCTAACGGTATTATTTCACCCAATCGTTTCCAATTCACTTCTCCATCTTTAACAACCTGAGCTAGATTAAGACTCCCCAATACACAGGATTCATAGGAAAGTAATGGCATTTCGCCACAGGGATTGGTGGATTCAATTTGCATGCCTTTGAGGGGATGTTTGTCATTGATACGATCGATGAAGATAAGGCCAGGATCTCCTGTGTTCCAGGCATTAATGATAATTGAATCAAAGATCATGCTAGCTTTAATGGTTTGTTCGACTTCACCGGTATTGGGGTTCACCAAGTCAATTTCACCATTGCTTTTCAAAGCATCCATGAATTGGCGTGTAATAGCTACGGATATGTTGAAATTTCTAAACGATTTCTTATCGGATTTAGCGGAGATGAATTCCATAATATCTGGATGGTCGCATCGCAGAATTGCCATATTGGCCCCGCGTCTGCGTCCACCCTGTTTTATGACATCGGTAGCTGTGTCATATATGCGCATAAAGGAGACTGGCCCACTTGCAACTCCTCCTGTGGATTCCAACTTGGTACCCTTTGGGCGGAGCTTTGAAAATGAAAAGCCAGTGCCACCTCCAGATTTTTGAACTCGTGCCATGTGCCACAGTGAAGTAAAGATGGAATCCATGTCATCACGGATAGGTAAGACGAAACAGGCACTTAATTGTCCGATTTCAGTTCCTGCATTGAATAACGTAGGACTGTTAGGCATGAATTCTAGGCTGGCAATCATGTCGTAGAAAAGTTCTTCATAGGTCTTATAGTCAAAGCTTCGATCATACAGTTTCTCCGCTTTTGCAATGGCTTTGGCAACGCGACGAAAGAGTTGAGATGGGGTTTCGATGGGTTTGCCTTCTGCGTCTTTGAGCATGTAACGTTTTGCTATCGTAGCAGCGTTTGGCCCTAATTTTAAGTCATCAACCACACCAACAGACCGAAGTAAGCGTCGAGCAACCGCCCGCTTTTCACGATATTTGATGTACCGCTTAGCTGTCTCCGTATAGCCATTGACCATAAGCACTTCTTCAACGACATCTTGAATCTCTTCGATATGGATAATATCTTCTTGGCGTGATTTGATGATCTTAACAACTTCGTTGGTTAGTTCTTTTGCTGGTTGGCTGTCGGCTTTATGAGATTCGAAGGCATGCTGTATAGCGATCTCGATTTTACTTGAATCCCATTGGACAATACGCCCATCGCGTTTTTCTACTTTCACTGAATAACACCTCCAGCTACTACAGGATTATCCCCTGAGATTGGCGTTCCGAAGCTGTGTTTTTGTTTAAATGCCTTAGGTTCTGCAATGGCGATTTCTAGCCTTCTTCATCGAGTTGATGTACACAACTGGCGGAACTACTGATTATTAAATACAGGTGCTTATAACTCCATAAATTTCTGGGAGTATAATCGTCAATAACCAATCAATGGAACCCAAATCATAGTTTGGCTTCAGCTATGATTTTTCCGAGATTTGTAGTCAAATCAACTTTGAACCAAGTTCCTGCAACGATACTTTCGAATTCCAATAAATCGGCTAACGGATCGTCGTCGCTGTTGTTCAGTTCAAGTTTCCCTTCGCCAGCCATTCCTTCATGTATGACGAAATCAAGTTTTGATGCAGTTATGTGTTGCACATCATAGGACTCACCATCAACTGCGGGAATTAGTTTCAAATTGATTGTATCACCAGTGTCAATCCATTCTCCTGGTCCCTCAAGTTTGATATCAAATTTCATGAGCGGAATTTTTCCTGTGATTACTTGGGCTTTGATCCGATTTTCTTTACGTGAATACTTGAATTTCGCTGGTTTTGAAGGAAAACCCCAGATTTCTCGATGGGCTACCATTGATTTGATGTTATCAGTGTGCATCGTGATGCAATAGACCCCAAAGTACTCTTCATATGTACACTGGACAACAATAGCAGATTCCCATATATCCCCATAAGGAGAATTACGAAATTGTGCAAGATATGCACCACCTAAAAGACCCGGTTTAAGGGGCTTAGGAAGAATTCGTTCATAACAGGCTTTCGTGGGTGTGAAGATAATTTGAATCATTTCTGAATCAGTATATTTCAACGGTCCTTGATACCAGGGCTTATAAATCGGCATGGTTAGCTGTTTCGTCATAACTGAATCCACATCCATCCAAAGTGGATAAAGTGTTGGGAATTGGTTTCTTTATACAGGATTCACTTTTTAACTATATGTACTGTTTTATCTAAGAATTCCCGAAAGGCTGAAGCCTTAAATGAATCAAGAAATTAATGATCAATGGTTGCCATGCGTTGGATCGATATTGTTTGTCCATTATTTTTGATAATCCTAGCCTTAATTGCCACCTGGATTCTAATACTAATCAACCCAGTTATTCTTCCATTCGCAATCGGATTCGCCATTTTACTATTCATATTCATTCTAGCGTCCTTCTGCTCTGGAAGGTATACACGCGAAGATGCTAGTAACCAAGCCCATAAATTCAAACGCTAATCTAATTCCGTCAATCATTACGGGAAGAACAGGATAAACAGAAAGTTGATGGCAAAGTCGATAATGAGAATCAAGATGAAGCCGATGATGACGATTGTGAGTCCACGGAAGAACATGGTATCAAAGAAATGCTGAACTAAGAGCATCCACACAATGAAGGTAGCTAATAGACTCACAACGCTCCAAGCAAATATCACTATCTCATTAAGACCTGGTACAAGTACAAAGCTTAGAGTCCAATCGATTCCAAACTTTAGTAACAAACCCAGCAAGGCTACAAAAATAGCATCAGTGAATTTTGCATTAACTCCTGATAGGAGGCGACCTGCAGCATAGAAGGCAATCGTGGCAACAATCATGCTAATGATAAAGGTGATAATCGCATCCAATTCAGCCGGAGTAAGTAACATTAGTACAACCAACCAAATCAATAATTTCGTAAAATACCCTGTCACTTCCCTAAATAGCTTCGCCCTAGATACGCCAGAGCCATTATCTGAATAGGTAAGCTAAGCTTATATCAAAGAAAGAAACTACACAAAGGCTAATCCTAATCATTGGAGGACCACATAATGAGCAGCAGTAAAAAAGTCAGCGACCGAATCAAAACGGCATCCATCGCCCAGATTACGGGGGTCGTCCTCATTTGGTACTGTTTAGCGATTATCGGTTCCCGTATTATTACCGTCGTTGTTGCTCCCGGTATTGGAATCGAAACAGGCATCTATCACTATCATCATATCCTGTGGGGTCTCATTCTCATGACACTCGGAGGTTTCATCGGACTTTACTGGGATAGTCGTGGTGCAATGGTGTTTGGCGCCTTTTTCCTTGGACTAGGCCTTGGATTGGCTGTTGATGAGGTCGGATTAATCCTTGTCACGGCAGATGCGGGATATTGGGATCCGATAACATATCCGATAATGATTATCGTAGCCCAACTACTCTTTATTGCATGTATGGCTGCACGGCAACAAGGACGTTAATACAAACTAGCGATCTTTCTGGAGACTCTCCAAACTTTCAATCACAACACCCCGTTGCCCTTGACGAATCAAACTACGAAGAAACGTCCCCAACACTCCTACTTCACTTACGCCTAACCGTTGCATTGCATGAATCGATCTTTTCTCAAAATCCTCCTCTGAAAGACTGTGAGGGTCAATCCCTACGAATTCCACAAGGTTAGATGTGGATTTCACTTCCACAACGACATCTTCAGATGACACCTCGGGTTCACTTGGAGGAGAAACGGAGACTGGTTCGGATTCACTTACCGGTGGAGGCTCAACCGGCTTAATAACCTCAGGTTCAGGGGCTACTGGCTCAGGCACAGGTGTTGGTGGACTCTGAACCTCAGACTCATCTAAGATAAGGGGAATCGGTTCAACTTCCGGTTCAGGTTCAACCTCAGAAGCCGTCACTTGTGGCTCTTCTGGCTGACTAACCTCTGGTTCCGCTTCTGGTTCAGGAACTGCAACTTTAACCGGAGCTTCAGAGGTGACGCCATACTCCGGTTTGGTCTCCATAATCGTCGCTGCCATTAAATGAAAGGCATCCCCTACATTTTCATCCATCTTCGCGCTTGTCTCAATATACCTTAAGCTTGCTTGGGCCGCGAATGCCTCCGCTTCCTCACGCGACACCACTCGTTGATCCATCAAGTCAGTCTTATTCCCAATCAGGATTCCCGGAATATTCCCTGAATTCTTCCGCGCCTCCTCAAGCCAACCCGCCAAATGATCAAACGAGGCTCGATCCGTCACACTAAATACGTAAATGACGCCCGTTGACCCCTGATAAAATAACGGACGCACCCCTCCAAAATGTGGTTGTCCCGCCAAATCCCAAATTTGCAGCTTCACTATCACCTGATCTAAATCAACTGTTTTCACCGCAAAAGAGGTGCCAATAGTCATTTTGTACGTCTCAGTAAAAGTTCCCTGGGTGTACCGGACGATGAGGCTGGTCTTGCCGACGGCACCGTCTCCGGCTACGGGGACTTTGAAAATAAATTGGGGTTTACTCATAGGCAGTTTCTCCTAGTATGGGGTCAGTAGGTCCTTGAGTATTTATTTTGTATGTTGGCTTTTAACTCGATTGGTGGGTGTTGCGTTTTACTTCCTTGCTTCGAAGGTTTGCCAAGTAAGCCATAAATTAATAGTAATCGTCGTCTTCAGCGTGCCGTTCGAGTTGTTCAGGGGTCATAACCACGATGATAGTCTGGGGATTTTCCATTTTTTTGGGAGGATGTTTATTTCTTCGCCAACGGAACAAACTGAAACAGTTGACTCGGCAAATACAGGGTATTAGTATGAAGACGACGAGACCAATGATTATTAGATATCCGAAGAGGTTACTGATTCCTTCAAAAGGATTTGGTGGTGGCATTGTGGGTCCAGTAGCCCAATGGTAGTGGGTAAGGCGTAAGGAGAAGTAGAGAGTCACTGGACAGCTGTTATTGAGGATGAAGTACCACTGACTTGGATGTGGAAGGTCGACAGTGGTGTGCAAACTATAGTTGATGGCTTGAACAAAATGGCACTGGTGGGTATTTCCGGTTTCAATCCACTGATGATAACCTGGTTCATCACAGATGATTACAGTTGCTGGGTGAAAGCCGAATCCGCTGATTGTACAATTGATGCCCCACCGATCGTTTGGTCCATGTGTGATATTAAAAATCCATGAGGAATGACCGGATAATGGTTCAATGTAGGTGAAATAGTCTTCACCGATTAATACCCATTGACCGTTTTGTGCAAGTACTGAAGAAGTGCTTGTCGCGATTATGAAAATACAAAGCACTAATAGCGCGTGTCGCAGTTGTGGTTCTCGCATTAGAGTCACTTCTGCAATTGCAGCGGAATTTAGTTTGTTTTTAACTGTTACGGTGCTGAAGGATGTACCCCTGGCTCCCCCGCTCCTCCTTGTGAATAAGGGCTTCAAGATAGCGGTCGATCACTAGGATGCGTTGTCGAAGTCGATAACGGATGAATCATCAGGTAAGTAAGTTATCCGCCACTTTTGTGGGTTCAAATAGGGCGTTTTAGATTTGAGTGGAGGGGTGCGAGTCATGATTCTTCACGCTGTGGTATCTATTCTTCATTTCATATATAGAAGGAGAGGGAGGGAGTAAACTGAAACAGCTAACTACGGTGTGTTTCTGATGGCTGAGCAAGACATTATAAAGTCTGATTCTCATTGAACAGGTAGCAGTATTTTATGAGGTTGATATAAATGGCCACGTCATTTGCACGACAGATTATCCGTGATGCACTTCGTGTGCGAGATCGTGAATGTATTTGGGTGCATACTTGGGATCATACGCTAGACCTCGCACAGGAGGTCGCTCAACAGGCACAGCTCCATGGAGCTAGTGTCATTGTAAGCGTTATGACGGAAAATCTCTTAACGCATGTTCTAAAAAAAGGACCTCAAGAAGCAGTGATAACGGCACCGCGTCATTGGTTTGCAGGAGTTGCGAAATCTGATGGATTGGTTGTTTTCGAAGGACCAGGAGACCCTGGGATATTCAAATCAGCAGATAAAGGAAAAGTCCTTCATCTGACAGGCCAAATCACTCAATTATTGGGTACCGCGTTTATGAATCAGGTTCGCACACTCCATGTGCGATCAACAGGCTTTACGGAGCAAGCTGCTAAAGCCTATGGTATTGTTCATTCAAAGCTTATGCAAGAGAATAATCGTTGTATGACTGGAAATCAATCAGCAATGATTGACTTAGGTCAACGAATTGAAGCTCTGTTGCGTAAACATCGAGACATTCATCTCAGTTCAAGTGAAGGAACAGATCTTCGATTTCGAATCGAAGGAGCCCCGCGCATCGATGACGGCATAATTGACCAAACCGATATGAAAAACAAAAACGTCTTTGCCCAGTTACCGGCGGGATCCATTTCAGTTCCAGTAAAATCATCGAGTGCCGAGGGAACCGTTGTCTTCAATTGGCCTCGTGCTTATCTTGGCGATACCGTCCAAAATTTAAGACTCGATTTCACTAAAGGACAAGTAACCGAGTTTCGGGCATTAAAAGGAGAAACAACTTTTGACCACGCAATCCGTGCTGGAGCAGGGGAAAAAGATCATTTAACGCGCTTGACCTTTGGTATCAATCCCAATGCTTCAACCCCTCTTGGAGAAGCACTCGACGAATTAATTCCAGGGACTATAACTCTAGGTCTCGGAGACAATAGTGTCATCGGAGGACGAAGTCGGAGTAACCTCCAATATAGTCATTCTCTCAACGACGCGATTGTGAGCATTGGACCCACTGCTGTCATTATGGATGAAAAACTAACAATCTAAGTACTAGGAACAAGTCTAACTAGTTTCATCAATAAGAACTAAGATTGCTGCAATGACAATGAGCAATCCTGCAATCCCCCATGAACCAATAGCAATAATAAAACCGATGCCAACGAGGTAAAGAGCTGAACGAGAGGGATCTAACCGGATTCTACCTGGAAAACGAGTCAATACGAAATAAGATAATAGTAAAGCAGCAACGCTAAAGATTGCTAGGAGAACCTCATAAAGATTCACCACAAAGAAGGGCGGACCTAATCCGATTATAATGAAATATACCCAAAACAGCGTTGATAACAGGCCTAATACCATTCCCAAAATAGAACCAAATTTTAACAAACGATTCGCCGCTTCAATCAGATCCATAAGTCAAACCTCTATCCATAAATTAGACCTCACACTTTTCTTATACTGTCCGGTTCTGAGGTTATTTAAAAAAGAAAAGAAGAGAGGAACTAGCTTTTCAAAGGCTGAGTTCCTCGATGGTTTTTGATCCCGCTGAATTATGCTTACCCTTCTTTGTCCAGAAACACTAGGATACCCGCAATGAAGATGAGAAAGCCTCCAACTGCGGCCCATGAGAGGATTCCTAAGATGATTAAGGGAATCGCTGTAGCATTATAGTTTACGTCAAGCATTGGAACATACTTGCGCCAAACGATGAAAGCACAGATTAAAGCAATCACATCAAAGACGATTGTTGCTAGAAAGCTTCCAGCAGCCATTAGCCAAAATGGCCCCAGAAGAGGGATCCACATAGCGAGAGTAACCGCATAATATGCAATCGAAATGAGAGCGATAATTATAGCGATGATTGAACCCCAGAAGCTCAATAGTTTAACATAGTGTTCATAAGCCATGATTAAATTCCTCCTGAAAAGAGGTAAGCACCTTTAAGCATACTTCTTTAGAAAAGGCTTTCGTGTATTGGAAAAATCAGAGATTTTTCCTTGCTAGGAGCTAATATTTCATAAATCCGATACCCAAATAATTTTAACCGTTCACCGTGCGTGTGAACACACCAAATTTTGGTGAGTCATGTGACTGCACTAGCAACCCAGTATTATCGTCCTCCTCGACGGGTGCCAAGAAGCGAAGGTGAGAGTCAACCCCGGCGTTCACGCATGCGTGATTTCCTTATTTTTGCCATTGGATTATTTATCATGAGTATAATCTTGTTTGGGGTTAGTTTTGGTTTTAGTCTGTTGGGTCTAGATACCATGGCCCTCGGGATATGGATGTTTGCATTTATCTTTGTCTTCGTTAGTATCGGAATTGGTTTTACGGTCGGTTTGACTTATTTCATTATGCAATCATTTTTAAAACGGGAATTCAAAAAACGCTTTGATCGAATGGACCAAGAGCGATATGCCCGATATCGTAAAATGATGGGTATTGATGAAACTAAACAAAAAGAGACAGATTGATTTTTCAAAATACAATAATTGCAAACCTTTTTGACAATCTCATCGGCATTTCTATTAAGAGTCATTTAAGAGGAAGGAACACGAGAAGGAATACGGATTGGTGCAGGCTTATGGGAAAAGAAAGTGACCTATTTCAACGAGCAGTTATCGCATTTAGTGATGAAGATTTTGACCGGGCAGAAATGCTCACAAAGGATCTCCTGGATCTAGACCAGAAAAACATTGACGGTTGGAATCTGCTCGCAAATATCTACCACCAAAAGAAACAGAATGAACTTGCCATTCAAGCAGCCAAAAAAGTCACAGAACTTGAGCCCAAAAATCCTCAACACTGGAACAATCTAGGTTATCTCTATTTACTCGAAAAAAATTGGGCTGAAGGGGAACGCTGCTATGCAAAAGCAGCTAATCTTCCCGATCCTACCCCAACGATTTTCCTCAACCATGCTTGGGCGCTCATCGAACTTGGCAAAGAAAAGCAAGCAGAAGAACAACTCCAGCAAGCCCTTGAACAATCCCTGGAAGATACTCTCTTTGATGATATTGAAACCAATGACAACTATACAAAGCTTCGACCACTCTTTAAACGTATCAAAACCAAATCTTAACCTATTTCTTACGGTTCTTCTTTTATTACAAAGAAACTCCCCGATGTAACCGTTTGTCCAACACCCGGAATTTGGCGTAAATGATTCACGACCAGCTCACCGATTTCTTGTAGCGACCCACCTCGTGCTTTCAGAATGATATCCCATTGACCCGCAACAACGTGTACCTCCACCACATTTTCCATTTTCGCAATGGCACGTGCTACATCTTGTTGAGATACGTTGTTTACTGGATTAAACGTAACAAGTACAAAAGCAGTGACGGGAAGACCAATCTGAGAATAATCAGGAATAGCCACGATTCGCTTAATGACCTTGTTTGTTTTCATACGATCAATTCTATGTTGAACTGTCGAACGGGGTAACCGAAGTTTGCGGGCAATTTTCAGAACGGATTGATTCGCATCTTGTCGTAATTCCCGAAGAATAAGTTGATCTTTAGCATCAATCATAATTAGCAAATAGCCAATTATTGTATATAATATTTGTGATATTTTGTTAAAATGCTAATGCCATTAGCAAAAAGCTAATATCGTTGAACTATATTGAAGAAGGTGGGTGCGTTAATATGGTAATGGAACCGGTTCCGCATCGTCAGCTCTCAAGCGAAGTAGCCGCAGACGTGGAACGCGGAGTGCGCTTCCGTTACCGTTCCATCCGTTCCTCCCGAGCTCAGACCATTCTCCGAGTACAACATCAACTTTCTCGGACCTGTCGACAAATCTTAGACCAGTTGGGATTTTTAGAAGTATTAGCACCCATCATTGGTCCGGTCACAGATCCAGGAATCAGAGGAGCGGACGTCATAGAAGTGCCCTTCTACGGGAAGACCTATGTGCTGATGACCAGCATGATCTTGTATAAACAGATGACTATGGCGAGTTTCCCCCGTGTATATGCTTTTTCTCCAAATATCCGGCTGGAACCATCAGTAAGCCGCAAAACAGGTCGACACCTAGCCGAGTTTTATCAACTCGACCTCGAAGTAGCACATGGAACCTGTGACACGATGATGACGCTTGGAGACACGTTGTTGTTCGAGGTCATCCACACCGTCAAACATGAGTGCGCTGAGCAACTCACGGCACTCAGGCGCACCCTCCCCTTACCTCCTCGCCAGTTACCCCGCATCACATACGGCGAAGCCCTTGAAATCCTACTTACCGAAGGGTTCGATCTAGATTCGGCTAAGGAATTGCCTTGGGAGGCTGAGGTTTATCTTTCCACTTATTTTGACACACCGTTCTGGGTCACAGAATATCCCGCTACATCCCGTGGGTTCTATTACCTACGGGATGTCGACCATCCCAAATTGGTACGATCCATGGACTTGATTTTGCCTGAAGGGTATGGAGAACTCTCAAGCGGAGGAGAAAGGGAATACACCGTGGAAGGGGTAACTCGTCGAATGCAACAGACTGGTGAGGACCCCAAAAAATATGGTTGGTATTTAGAGATGTTACAGGAAGGAATCCCGCCTTCAGCAGGATTTGGAATCGGGCTAGAGCGATTAACCCGATATGTTTGTGGAGTAACGCATATCTGGGAATGTTCACCCTTTCCAAAAGTCCCTGGAATAAAATAATGCCTGAAAGAGTGTTATAACCTGATAATTGGCTCAGCGCTAAGATTTTGAGTGGGATTTAAGAACAAAGGACTTTTCAGTGAAAACACGCGTAGAAGCATTACATCCAATGAATGACGAATAGTGACAAATCAAAAAAGCTATCAAAGGAGCATCTTGTTATGAAGGTCAGAATTCTTTCGCATACAGAGAACCCAGATCTTCTCTGTGCAAAAATTGGTCGTTATTCCAATGTATCAGAGACCTGGGACGAAATCGACCGGAAAATCCCGAGTGGGGGTTGGGACAAATTTCTCAGAAAGGTCATCGAAATGGGGCATACATCAGTTCTTGAACATGCCGTATTCACATTTGAAATCACGGAAGTATCCCGGGTATTTACACACCAATTTGTCCGCCACCGGATTGCTAGTTATCTGCAGAAATCCTTCCGTCGTACTAAAATCAAAAAAATAATTCTTCCTCCAACAGTGCTTGAAACAGCAGAAAACCCCGAGCAACTTCAACAAGCCGCGGAAACTCTTTATCGTGAATATTATCGTCGTGGGGTTCCAATGGAGGATGCACGCTATCTAGCCCCAATGGGTTCCGAGACAGCAATCATTGCTACATTTAATGCGCGGACACTTCTTGAATCATTCTTTCCCCTACGAATTCATCGAACCGCCCAACTCGAAATTAGGACCGTTGCAAATGAGATGCTGCGTCTCGTGAAAGAAATCGCCCCTGTAATTTTCCAAGAATTAATAGTCGACCAAGATCTTCTTGACAAATTTAATGAAAACTTTGGTCAATCTTGAAATATCCGGCCATATTGTTTCTGGAATTCCTGAGCTTTATATTCGAATCCATATTTATTCCAAACTTCAACGGTCTGCTGAAACGCAGTCTTCGCAAGTTTCACGTACTTCTCATCATCAAAGGTCTGGCTAGCTTTTTTCAGTAACCCCAAATAATTCGTTGCCAACATAGCGATATCCGATTCATGCCGTTGAACATCAGGAACAGCAACCCGGTTCAAAGTGATCGCTGAATCAACATAAATCCGATAGTCATCAGTTAAATTGGCCGGTCTTAGGTATCTTGTCAGGAGCGTTGCTGAAGCGATATCGTCCCGACATAAGACTCCGTGCTTGATGAAAAACTTATGTCCCTGCAGTATAACCCGTACACAACGTTCTAGATACTGGTTTTCAAGTGAATCAGGAAGAAATTGTATAATGAAAGTTGCTAGCGAGGTTTGGATATTAAGCAAATCCGTAGTAAAATCTTGAACATCGATTTTCTGTGATTTCATTAATGCCATCGTATTAAGCAAACGCATTGCTAGATAGAGGAACCGAACCTCGAGTACATCTGTGGCATTTGCCAAGAGAAGGACAGGAAATGTAGCATTCGACAATACAAACAGGGTGGAAGTATCTGGATGCTTACGGAGCCAATCAACTGTCATAGTATCCAGAACGTCCTGTAAATATTTCTTAACCACTGGGATATGTTCGTGTTGGGCTTCTCCTGAACGCAGGTAGAATAACTCGCCTAACACAACGCTAACACTTTGAAATACACTATCAATTGTGTAATTAAAGAGTGGAAGTTTGCTTTCTAGTAGTTTACGGAAATATTGTGAATAGACCCATAACACCTCTTCGAGCACTTCTTTTCGTTCCCGAAGATTCAAAACAGGCGATTCAGCCAAGGCCGTATATAACGCAATATACGTACCTAAGTTAAGCGAGCCTCTAAGACCCGCTTCAGGGTTGCTACGTAATAACTTCCCTAAAAAGCCGGGTTTTAAGAATTGATTAACATCTTCTAGAATCGAACTAATTTTTGTTTTCCAACTGCTAACCTGATTTTTAAATTCCGAATAGGATGTGCTTGAATAGAGCTTAGTAAACAACTGCTGTCGATCTGACATAGCCAGGATGTAATTCTGAAGAATGGGTGATTTCTTTTCAAAATAACCTGCTAATTTACGTGCAAATTCAGGAAGCGTTACAATTCGAGTATCAATGAAGAGGAAAGCAAAAATTACACCCTCGTCGTCCTCTGAGAATGTAAATCTTGAAGCCGCATTCTGATAAATTTTCAGATAGTCCTCATACGGCATTAGGCGGTCGTAATACAATGTCGTAGCATACGCTAATTCCGAATACGGTTGATATTTTAGAGGAAGACCTTCCGCGATTCGGCGTAGTCGATAACGGGGCGGAGCGGCTAAATGAGTCATCGACAGCGCGAGAAGGCCTGTTTTGACAGCAAAAAGTTGTGCAAGTGGTTCATCAAGTTGTAATGCGATTGCACAAGCTTGATCAAATTGTCCAACGAACGCGAGATTCAAAGCCTCTAAAAGTGATCCTTTCGCCTTTGCTTCAAGTTTTTCCCAGATTTGATCAGGCTCTTTGGAATTACGAATAAGAACATCAATCTTCTCAATAGCCTGTGCATACTCTCTATTCTTGTTTAACCGATCGAGAATAGCGCCCCATACTGGATCAATGATCTCTTCGAGGGCTACATCCAAGGTTGGTTGTAGAAAAAAATCTAAAATGGCATCTACAAGTACTCGCATCCTTTCGGTGACAGGTTCGCTAGCTTTCACCAAAGATGAGTCATCGATAGCAATTCGGATAACACGTAACAAGCCTTCCACATAATCTTCCGCTTTATCCGCCAAGGCGATAATTGAATAGCCTTTTTCAGCCTCGGTAACAAGCAGAGTATTTTCCTGAAATTGTAAACGCTGAACCTGTCCCAGTTCCAGTTCAGAGGATAATCCTTTCAAAACCTCAACAATCCCACCAAGGACTGATGCAGATTCTACATCTACAAATGCCCGAATTCGAACTGGCACACCGTCTTCAGCAAGCACACCAATAAGTTGAATCACATAGCCACCAACAGCAAAACGTGATCTATCAGATTCCTATTTGCCGATAGGATTAAAGAACTGTCGGAGCTAGCGCTTGATATTCAAATAAAATAAAGGAAAGGTCAACAATCAACTTAGTCTATTTTGTTGAAGAGTTCGACCCTTCATCTTCGTCATTGAAGAAATCAACCCGTCGTAGACGAATTTCATCTCGTCGTAGACTAGCGGACATCAAAAAATATTCGCCACCCTCCAGTTCCATCATTTGACGAATTTGCTTTGGAATGACAACATGATAGGAGGAACCATCAGGACGCATATACCCTTTGACGATAACTCGAACACGTTTGGTCCTTTTCTTATGTACTATATGGGATGGAGGACGTCTTTGCTTATCTTCATTAAACATTGTTTAGTTTTCACTTCTATTTTTTTTATACTGAGTATAATTAGTAGTATAAGTATACTCAGTAGTATATAAATTTTTCTTCACCCATAGAAACCTGAAACCCCAGGAATCAACCACCAAATAGAAGAATCAGATTGCATTCCCAGTTGGTGTTTCCGTTTGATACCTAAACAAAATGAAATCTGTAATAATCAATTATCAGAGTGGAACTGCGATGGAGGTTGGTATCCTGAAAGTCCTCTTTACATATCGAACAGCAACTGGTAACACAAAACAGGTTATTGATGCAATGTTTGACGCCGTTCAAATTTAAAAAGAACAAAAACCATGGGACGACACTATATCCTTAGAAGGCTACGATTTGTCCTTCGTCGGATTTCCGATCGAGATGTTTGGGCCAGGTCCTGAGTCAAAGGACTGGCTTGAAGAAAATGTCAATGGCCGGCGAATCGCATTAGTGATCACTCATGGCTCTCCTGATCAAGCGCCGCCCCTTCAAGAGTGGTTACAAAAATGCAGGGATGCTGCTAAGGGAGCAGACATTGTTGACCTTTTCCACTGTCAGGGTGATATGAGTGAGCAACTTATTGAAGGAATGCTCCAATCTGAGAACCCACAATTAGTTGAACGGGTAAAACATGCAAGAGATATGCCAAGAGGATTTCCAGATGAAGAAGCACTTCAACGAGCCCGTCGATTCGCACAAGATGTCATCGAAAAAATCTCTTAGTGTACCACTACTTTAGTGGACTAGCCCTAACTGAAATACTAATTAATTGAATCTTGGAAGTAATTGATATGGATAAGTTAAGGGGACTTGTTTCACTAACTCGACCCTACGTACTTCTAACCACCACATCTTTTTACATAGCTGCAACTTTTCTGAGTACTAATACGATTCCGTTTTTCATTCCTTTTCTTACTGGGTATGTTGCTGTTGCGTTAGCAATTGCTTCTGCTCACACATTGAATGACTACTTTGATTGGATAACTGATAAAAAAAATCCGAGAACCGCGAACCGGGTAATTCCTAGCGGAGTAGTTCCCCCGAGATTAGCCTTAATTCTTGGTTTGACATATGGCGTGGTAGCAGTAGTGCTCACTTTCTTCCTTAATCCGTTGTGTGTGCTTCTTGCGTTCATTGCTATACCCTTGCCTTTTGCATACAATTACATGCGTAAGCAGGAAATTCCGTACAGTTTTGTGTGCACCATGCTAGCCGTGTTTTTTATCATTCTCTTGGGTAGCGCCGCAATCACAGGCCAGTATTTCCCAACTTTCGTTCTTTTTTTTGTGTTCTTTGGGATGTCCTGGGAAATGGGCCGTACTCTCATCAGTGAAGTTCAAGATGTCGATATTGATAAAGTAAACAAAGTCACTACATTTTCTACAGCGATTTCATCGAAACGCGCTGCGCAACTAATCCTAGTTTTATTTTCAATAGCATCAATAATGAGTATTGTAATTGGCGTCATAGGTCAACTTGGGTTTCTTTACCTCATAGTGGCGGTGGTGTCCTCTTGCTGGTTGATTTATCGGAGTGTGCAATTAGTAAAAACCCCTACAACGCCTAACGCGGTTCAAATGCGTTATCGTGCACCAAGATATCTTGTTACGATTTGTCTTGTGCTAGTCTTCGCGACTCTTCTGAATTACATCTTCTTTTAGTTATAACCTCACCATCAGGCCATGGATCTAATTCACAGGCCAGTATTTAACGAATGTAAATAGGAATAGCCCAAGTAAGCAGAGACTGAGTACAAATGGGATATAAAGCATAGACCACAAAGCATAGCCAGACCAGAAAGCCAATGTAAGGACAAGACTTAGGGCAATGAAAATTGGTAGTCTGGGCTTTGGATTAAATCGGTGTTTGATGAGAACAAAGAAAATCGAGACGGTTATTAGACCTGTTATGAACCATCCAACGAAATTAGAGATTGGTACGCCATAATATGCTCCAGGCGGCACCCACACCCAAACCCCCAAGTGCACGAGAATCGGATCGATAACCAAATCTATAACTACTAAAAGCAATGCAGTTCCCAGAATTAATTTCCAGGGGGTTTCGATATAATGAATGGATAATGTAATTGCCCCCAGGAGCAGCGGTAAAAACGCGAATGGAACAGCCCAAGGCACTAACCCAAAGACTTTGAATCCAACTAAATCGGTGTAATAGAAGACCCCATATGGAAACCCTGTCAACAACCCAATACTTTCAATTAATAAAACCAAACCGCCTAGGGTGAGTACAATGAGGAGTGTGCTTTTCCAACCAACGCAGTGATATAGAAAAAACAAGCAGGGTAATGCGACAAGAAGGATAACTATACTAAGGCTACCTTGGAGCAGCGCAACAGGAAAGAAGAAGAAAAAGTAGCTTGCGACATAAGAGCCTATGAGAATAGATAGAAATGGAATAATACGATTGAACTGATTGAGACTCATTAAGGGATCACGATTTTTGGAATAGTAATGGTGAAGAATAGGAGTAACCCGAAGACAGCGTTCCAATAAGGATAGAGCCAATAAACTTTCTCAATGTTCGCTTTTCGACGCAGAAGAAGATAGAGGGGGATAGCAGGATAGACAAACATTAGCACATTCCAGGGAGGATTCCAAGGAACGAGAAAAACCAGAATAACGGCAAAAATGAACCAAAAGGAGAAGCAAAGAATTAGAGAGGGGATAGCTCCGATAAGAACGGCCGTTGTGGTTATATTCGCCTGTTTATCAGCCTCTATATCGGGAACGGCTGAGAAAAGGTGCATAGCTGAAGTCCACATGAATGCAGCGAAAAGAGGCAGGATCGGGGGAATGAAGAAGCGAAGTTGATAGAAGGCAATGATTGCGGGGAGAACATAGAGGAAATTTGACATGAAATCAATGAATGGATGGGCTTTAAACCGAATAGGTTTAGCGCTGTATAGAAAGGAGAGCAACAGAAATACTCCAAAAAGAGCCATTGCGATGATATCAGGTTGAAGTAGCATGAGGATTATTCCGAATATGAATGAAACTAGAATAAGGGCAAGCAGATTTCGTCGATCCTTGGAAGTGACGCGATATTCCTTGTCATCTTTTTTGGGATTAAAGATGTCAGTGTCCTCGTCATAGAAGTCGTTCACTCCATATAGGAAGACATTGGCAGGGAACATGAAGAAAAAGAGTTGAAGCGCGAAGAAGGGATTGAGGAAGTGGATGAGCGTGGTTACCCCGATGGAATAACCAATGAGGTACGTACCTCCTAAGTAGAGCCAAAATCGTGGTCGTGAAATCCGCCATGCAAGGCGTGCTATGCTACTCATTGCTTAGAACCTCAGCCTTCAAAGTGTTTATTGATTTGGTCAGTGACAATCTTTGAGGAAACAAGGGCCATTGGCACCCCGATTCCAGGATGCGTGTACTGACCTGTGTAGTAAAGGTTTTTCACTTTCTTACTTCGGTGTCGTGGACGGAAGAAAGCAGATTGGCGAAAAGTATGAGTGAGACCAACGGCAGTCCCTTGGTATGCATTATAATCTTTAGAGAAATCATTCAACGAGAAAATTCGCTTAACACTTATTTCGTCTCGGAATCGTTCACCAATAAGTTTCTCCATATGAGCGATAATTTTGTCAAGATACGCGCTACGAATTGTTGGTGTATCTTCAATTCCAGGCGAAATGGGAACGGTAATGAAAATATTCTCTTTGCCCTTTGGAGCTACCAAGGAATCGTATCTTGATGGACAACAGACATAGTATGCAGGCTTATCAGGCCATGAAGGTTTCTTGAAAATCTGGTCGAAATGTTGAACCCAATCGTATTCTAAAAAGACATTATGGTGAGTGAGCTGGTCCAGTTTCCTATCAACGCCTAGATAGACAACGAATGCGGAAGGAGCAATTACCTTCTTCTCCCAATATTTTGCAGGATAAGTCTCATATGATGAGTCAAGTAAATTGATTTCACTCCAGGGATAATCAGCATTGACAACCACCAAGTCTGTATCAATGCCACCTTCTGATGTTTGGACTCGATGGGCAAAGCGATTCTTTACATCAATATGAGTTGCTTCAACCCCAAACTGGATATCAGCACCTTGCTCCTTTGCCAAATTCATTAGACTTTCAGGGATTTTCCCGATACCACCTCGCGGATACCAGACACCCAGATTGTAATCAATATGTGAAATGATAGAGTAGAGCGCAGGAGTATTTTTCGGATTTCCACCAAGAAACACAATTGGATATTCTAGAATTTTTCGAGCACGGTCACTTCTGAAGAATTTTTGGACGTATTCATCAATGTTACTTAGGATGTGCAATTTCATTCCTGCTTTCATTAATGACGGACTAAACATTGACCAAAAGCTGTCTAGGTCTTTGTACATGATGCCTTCCATCATATACTCATAGGTGTCCTTGGCTTTGTCCAAATATTCTTGGAGTTTCTTCGAACCACCTGCTTCAAATCCTTCAAAAGTTTGCAGATTTGGTTCAAGATCAGCAGTAATCTCGACAATATCGTCAGTGCCAAAGAAAATGCGATAATTCGGATCCAACCGTATTAATTCATAATAATCCGAAACTGATTTCCCAAATTCATTAAAAAAATACTCAAAGATTTCAGGCATCAGGTACCAAGAGGGTCCCATATCAAAGACAAATCCTTCGGTTTTCCAAACTCGCGCCCGTCCTCCGGGTTCTGCATTCCTTTCAATGATGGTGACATCATAGCCTTCTTTTGCTAGTAAGGCAGCAGCAGATAATCCGCCTACGCCTGCACCAATAACCAATATGTTCTGAATAGCCATTGTAGCGTTCCCTCAGAATAAAGCGCTGTCATAGCTTGCTTTATTTAATCATTATGCATTATTGTGACGTCTAATTGTTCTTTAAACAAATTGTGATATGTATTAGATTATGACGATAGTAAGAGGAAATTATTTATAAGCAAAAAATATCCCCCCAACCCAAAATCAACCCCGTTAAGTTTAGCCTATTGGAGCGTTAAATCAATGATTAGGGGAGAACGTTACCATCTAGAAGTCATACCAACCCAAATCCAAACCAAGGATAACTTCACATCTGCCGATCTCAACCGCGCATACGACTATTGTATGAACCTATTCGGAAAACATGCCAAATCATTTTCTTTTGCTTCACGTTACCTTGAACCAGAACAACGTAGAAGCATCGCTGCACTTTATGGATTTTGCCGGTTAGCTGATGACTTCGTTGATGAAATAGACCTCGAGCCAAAACAAATTGATACTGAAATAAATAGACTAGCCGAGATTATAAGCCGGTTAAGCAACGGAGAAACCTTTAACCACCCAGTATTTCACGCCTTTGGAGACACCTTGGTAAAATATCAAATCCCAGTCCAATACCTATATGAGTTACTGGAAGGCGTCCGCATGGACGTTCATCACCAAGAAATCCAAACCCAACAAGAGCTAGAACTCTACTGTTTTCGTGTAGCATCCACGGTGGGACTCTCTATGTGCCACATCTGGCGAGCTATCCATCCAGAGACGCTTCAACGAGCCTCTGATCTTGGAATCGCCATGCAACAAACAAACATTTTGCGGGATATTGCAGAAGACTTCGATAAAGGACGAATCTACATACCAGTTGAGGTACGTAAGAAGTTCAGGATTAGAAGAGAAGATTTTGAAGCTCGAAAAATCACTCCAAATTTCAGGAATTTAATTAAATTCGAAATTGCCAATGCTCGTGCAAACTATGCAACAGCAGAAATTGGCATTCAAGATCTTCCACCAGCTGCAGCATTTTCTGTGAAAGTTGCGGCTCGTGTTTACGCAAATATTCTCGATGAAATCGAGAAAGTGAATTATGATGTCTTCAAAAAACGGGTGTATGTACCCAAATGGAAGAAGTTCTGGATTTCTCTTCAATGTCGGCGAGAATATTTACGCGATTTGAGAGAGTTCGTAATTCACCCCTAACTTTGAGTAATTAGTAGGATACGAATTATTGATGGTGAAAAGAGAATGAATCAAACGACTACCCCATCTAATGTGATTGTGATCGGTGGAGGATTTGGTGGTCTATCCGCAGCTGTAAGGATGCAGGCTGCAGGATACCAAGTTGTATTATTAGAGAAACGTCACCAACTTGGAGGTCGAGCAGGTGTCTTTGAAAGAAAAGGATACAGGTTCGATACCGGACCTACAATTGTAACACCGCCGTTTGTGGTAGAAGATGTGTTTCACGATGTGGGACGAGACCCCTCCAAGTATATTGAATTAGTACCAATCCATCCACATTATCGTCTTCATTTTGCCGATGGTTCCCACTTTGATATTGGAACTATTGACGAAATTACTGAACAGATCAAAAAAATCAGCCCCAAGGACATCAAAGGATATCATCGCTGGCTCAAGCTATTGAAACCCATTTATGAATTGGGATTTGAGAAATTTGCCATGATCTCCTTTGAAAGTCTGTGGAGCATGGCAAAAATTGTTCCTTCAGCAATCCGACTGAAATCGTATAAGAGCGTTTATGGCCTTGTAGCAAGCAACATGAAACACCCCCATCTTCGCATGGCGTTCTCCTTTCTCCCTCTTTTCATCGGTGGAAACCCCTTTACCACTACTAGCGTCTATTCACTAATCGCATACCTCGAAAGTGAATATGGCATGCTCTGGGTCCGAGGGGGTACCCATCGACTCGTTGAAGCCCTAGAACGATTATTCAAAGAACTCGGTGGCACAATCAAACTCAACTCAGAGGTTACCATGATAGAAGTCGATGATGAAGACCGAAAAGTCACCGGAGTCATTGTTAACAACAAAGAACTCTATCCCGCCGATATTGTGATCAGCAACGCAGATGTAGCAATGACATACATGAGCCTAATTGACAAGAAATACCGTCGCAAAAATAGTAATCGTCGATACAAGAAAGCAAAGTATAGCATGAGCCTATTTATGATCTATTTTGGTACAAAGAAACGCTATCCGGAAATGCCTCACCACAATATCATCTTCAGCCCACGATATAAGGAATTGGTCAAGGATATCTTCGATCGTCATATCTTACCCGACGATTTTGCCATCTACCTGCATGTCCCCACACGAACGGATCCAGAGTTAGCACCAGAAGGATGTGAAACCTTCTATGCCTGTGTGCCTGTAACCAACCAAGATTCGGGTATTGATTGGGATCAAATGAAGGAACCCTTTCGAGACAAGGTACTACAATTTCTCAATGATAATTATCTCCCCGACCTTTTGGAGAACATCGAGGTATGCGAAGTCTTCACCCCACAAGATTTTGAACAAGAATTCAATGCATACAAAGGCAACGCCTTCCAATTACAACCCCTCATGACCCAATCCGGATGGTTTAGGCCCCATAACCGTTCACGGGATGTCAAAGGACTTTATATTGTTGGAGCAGGAACGCATCCAGGCGGAGGCGTCCCAAGTGCATTCCTTAGCGGAAAAGTGTCGACAGATTTAATTTTTGAAGATTACGGCATCCCAATAGAAGAAAAATCAAAAAGCACATAGGGAATGAAAAAAATGGTTGAAAAAGTCGATACAATCGTAGTTGGAGCAGGACCCGCTGGTTCAGCCACCGCGTATAGCCTTGCCAAATCAGGGCATGAAGTGCTTTTAATCGAACGAGCAAAAACTCCCGGAGAAAAAAATGTCTCAGGAGGCGTACTATTTGGATCTGTGCTTCATGATTTGATACCAAATTTCTGGGAAGATGCACCACTCGAACGGACGATTACCAACAGGAACCTTGTCTTCCTAAGCGGTCAATCTTCACTCTCGTTTGATTTTTCTAGTAAACGACTTGAAAAGCCCCCACATAACGGCTATTCCATCATCCGCTATGACTTTGATCAATGGTTTGCCAAACGCGCAGAAGAAGCTGGAGCACTCCTTGCCACCGGCATTCGAGTTGATAACCTACTTTGGGAAAACAACCGTGTTATCGGAATCAAAGCTGGTGATGATGAGATTCGGGCAAATGTAGTTGTTGCAGCTGATGGAATCAATTCACTGCTAACTGAGCATGCAGGTTTACGCAAAGATCTAAAAACCAAGAATATCGGCCTTGGTATTAAAGAAGTCATTCAACTCCCCCGTGAAATAATCGAAAATCGGTTTCACCTCGAAGATGATGAGGGGGCAGCTCATACCTATTTGGGCTGTACTAAGGGATTTCCTGGTGGAGGGTTTCTTTACACCAACCGTGAAAGCCTCTCTTTGGGAATAGTCGTCAAGCTTCCAACCTTCAAGAATGATATAAAAACGAAATCCTTTGAATTCATTGATTATCTGAAACAATTCCCCTATGTTCAACGATTAATCAAGGATGGAAATCACATTGAATATTCAGCACACCTTGTTCCCGAAGGTGGATATCAAGCGCTTTCTAAGTTGTATTCCAATGGCTTTCTCGTCACAGGCGATGCTGCAGGGTTCGCCCTTAATATTGGCTATGCCCTTGAAGGGATGAACTTTGCTATCGCATCAGGTATTGCTGCTGCCACGACAATCGCTAGAGCCCAACAACGGAACGATTTTACTAAAAAGACCATGAAATATTATCAATATCTAATGAAACAAAGTTTTGTTTTCAAAAACCTGAAAACGTTTCGTCATGCACCAGCCATAGTAAGCAACCCCCGCCTAATGGAGCGGTATCCAGATTTCATCAACGAGTTAGTCCTACAATTATACCAGTCAAAAGCAACACCCCGACCCAAGCTCCTTAACCTACTCCTCAAAAATATCGTTCACGAATTATCGATTCCACACCTCATGATCGATGGATTACAAGCGGTGAGAGGCCTATGAGGGATAATATTGAAACCAAACTTAGCACGCTCCGATACAATATCGATAAAGAAGCCCACATTCTAGTCAATTTTGAAGAATGCAAAGAATGTGAATCCAAACCCTGCAGACTTGCCTGTCCAGCACACTGCTTTCAACTTATCGAGGGCCAAGTCCAATTCCAATATGAAGACTGCATCGAATGTGGCACATGCAAAATCATATGCAATAAAGACGCCATCCAATGGAATTATCCACGCGGAACTTTTGGCATAGCCTTCCGCAAAGGCTAAAAACAATTCGTGGACAGCATAAATCGCAGTCTGAGCATCCGGTGCAAAACCATCGCTCCGGTTCGCTTCCAAGACTGAGGACCAACAATCTGTTCGTATTCATTTATCATTTTAAGAGAGCCCAGTTCGAATTAATCAGGCGAACCCAAAGCAATTGTTTCGACGATGTTTGTGAGCTTCACAATATTCAATGGTTTCTCAACTGTCAACGCTTGCCAGCCATCAGATCTCTTCAACCCATGTGCTGCTAGAAAATTAGTTGACAGTTTTTCGGATCCAAACTTAGCCATATGGTTTATCGCTTTCTCCCTTTCCATAGAATCACGAACTAAAACAAGTTCTCCTCGAAACACGACAAAACAATATTGATGAAGAGCTGGCTCAAAAGCTTCAATCTCCACCGCAACCCGATTATCCTCTTCAAGCAGTTTCATTTTCTTTCCATAGCGAGTAAAATGAAAATAGAGATTTCCATCAACATAAGCATACTGAAAAGGTGCCATGTATGGATAATCATCCCCCCGAAAGGCTATGCGGCAAATCACTTGAGAATTTAGTAAATCCTCAACCATCTGATGCTCCATTTGTGGTAATTTAACAATCGACACTTAGTTCACCCCATACATACTTGAGGAATTGCTTCTCACATATATTCGATATCGATATATTGCTAGGGGCACCAACTTGAATAAATCCTATGTTAAGCCTTTATTCATTTTTCGTCGTGATCTCCGACTGGCTGATAATACTGCATTAATTCATGCCTTAGCAAATTCGGACAAAACCCTTCCCTGCTTCATCTTTGATCCCCGGCTAATAGAACAGGCCCAACCCCACCTGAATGCGATCCAATTCATGATGGAAGCACTTGACGATTTAGATGCCCAACTAAAAAAGAAGAAGAGCCAGCTCCTTTACCTTTTAGGCATTCCAGAAAAGATCATTCCATCCCTGTTAACAGAATATGAAATTGATGGACTCTATATAAACCGAGATTACTCCCCCTTTAGTCGGAGAAGAGACACTCAGATTAAACAGATTTGTAAGGACTATAAAGTGGGATTTCATTCATTCGGCGATTCTTTACTAAATGAACCAGAAATGATCTTTACCGGAAAAACCAAACCCTACAAAATATTTACTCCCTTTTTCAAAAAGGCATCAGCACGCCCAATTTCTACTCCAAAAGAGAACACCTACACCAATTATCTGAAAACAAGCAAAGCACCTCAAAAACCTAAAATTGGCATAATCAAGCAGATAAGAACTAAACCCAACGAGTCACTTCTTGTTCAAGGTAATAGAGCAGCATGCTTAGACATCCTCTCCAATCTCAGCCGTTACAAGAATTATCAGACAACGAGGGATTTTCCAAACCAACATGGAACCACACGCTTATCAACATATATCAAATTTGGGTTGTGTTCAATTCGCGAAGTCTATCATGCCATCACCAAACACCTTGGAACCAATCATCCATTAATACGCCAGCTCTACTGGCGAGACTTCTACACCCACATTGCTTTCCATTTCCCTTACGTATTCAAAAATGCCTTCAAATCACGCTATGATTCCCTTCAATGGAACTACAGTCAAACTCTTTTTGAGATGTGGTGTCAGGGAAACACCGGCTTCCCAATCGTTGACGCTGGTATGCGCGAACTAAATACAACGGGTTGGATGCACAATCGGGTTCGAATGATTGTCGGATCTTTCCTGACCAAGGATCTCCATATCGACTGGCGATGGGGTGAACGCTATTTTGCACAACACCTCACCGATTATGACCCATGCGTGAATAATGGAAACTGGCAATGGGCAGCCTCAACAGGAGCCGATGCCCAACCCTATTTCCGAATTTTTAATCCCTGGCGCCAACAAGAGAAATACGACGTAAAATGTGAGTATATCAAGAAATGGATTCCAGAATTATCAGACCTACAACCAAAACTTATTCATCGTTGGTTTAAACCAACACCATTTGATTCGCAAATCAATTACCCAAAACCAATAGTAAATCACAAAGAGGAGAGTCAATATTCAAAGGAACTCTTTGCGACCACTTCGTTAAATCGATAAGGAGATAGTTGGAAAAAATTACTAGTGGTCACAGTTTGATAGACTAGATGCATTCAGGCAGAGGTTAAATTCTGAACCACTGATTATACTATGACTCAATACTCACTTTGACCATGTGATTCTGTTATTTAGATTACTTATCTTTCACTCGAAACAGGATAATGAACCCATAGACGATTTTTGTTATCACGTCCAGTGCAGCATAGAGAATCGCTGCATATAATGTGGGTATCAAGCCGAAACCGGTTGGTGCAAGGATAAATACGCCAGGAAATAGAGACCAGAAGATGACGATGAACCACATAAGTTGTGAATTCATTCCTTCTCGAGGCACCCCTTTAAACAAGGTGATTAATAAGGCAATGTAGGCAATGGAACTGAATACAAAGAACCACCATCGCTCAATACTTGTAATAAAAGCCGCGAGAAAACCACAGAACATTACAAGCATCGTTAAGATAGGAATTTTTGCGAAATTAATTGCCTGAGTTTGTTTAAGGATAACTACAACAGAAACGGTCAGTAAACTACAGCTACCCATGTAAAAGAGCCATCGACTCCAATACACCGGTTCACCAATACCAGAAGTGACCACTAAGAACCCCAGCGCCATGAGTACATATGAAATCGTTGTTATGAAGGTAACGAGAATATCGACGAAGGCATAAAACTCATTTGAATCTGAACGAAAGGAAAGTAAGGTAAACATCACAGTTGCGATACCAAATATTGCTGCCATGATCCAGAAGACCAACAATTCTTCTCCAGCCATCTTGAATTACTCCTATTGAAGAGGATTACAGAAGGATAGGGAAACAACTTATTCAAAAATCTATCAAGGTAACCATTTTAGCCTGATAAAAAATTGAATTAGCCCTTAAATTTAGAGAGAGCTTTCATCACTGTAGCTTCTTTCTCTTCTGAGAAATTTCCTGTATCTCGCCAAAGGATGGTGCCATCACAATCGACTAAGAAAAGATGAATCGTATCTTCAGTTGGGATATCCAAGGCTTTATCAAATTCGGCTTTATCGATGTAAAGAGTGATAGTTCTTGCCCGCATTTCTTTAGATTTTATTCCGCTCCGCATCCCACTGTCAATCATCCACTGGGAAACGAAGTTATATTTGCGAAGAGTGGGAAGTTCATAAAACTGCACAATGGGATGTTCTGCAATCAGTTTTTGCAGAAATGGAATCCAGGTCTCAATGGGGCGAACATGCCATCGCTGATACGCCACTACTAAGAAATTCAGTTTTCCTGCTAGAGTATCAGGGATAGTGTGTAACTTGCCGTTTAGATCTTTTCCAGAAACTTTTGGAAATTTCATCAATTACCACAACCTTCAGTCATTACAGGGGCTTCTTCGTGGAGAAGTTAATAACTTCCGCTTTTGCGAACAGCCAATTCTGATATTAGCAAGTTTTTACCCATGATAATGTAAAACGGAAACAGCGTCTGAAGAAAAGTGTATCAATTCGAAAAAGCCTTCGAAATTATGTTTCCAACGCATGTGAGCGTGGTGAAATAGAACAGGACCAATGTGGATAGGAAATTGATAATAGCTTAGGGTAGATCTTTGACGATTTTTGCCATCTGTTCAGCTGAATAGGCTTTGAGTGTCTTTGTTCGCACATTGCCTGCCATGCCTAAACCGAGTAGGAAGCGCATGACAACTTCATCATTTGGTGCATCAGCGATACCGACATAATCGTACTCACCAAGGGTGACGTAGAATGCAATAAGTTTTCCACCAAGTTTCTCAAGGTATTTAATCCCGGATTCAATTCGCTTCGGAGCATCCTTGATACTCTTTACTCCTTGTTCGGTCAGCTTCATGAGAGTGATATAAATTGGCATTATCCCTTCACCTCAAGGAAATATTTCTATGTAACTTTCAAATAAGTCTTCAGCTTTTGAACGCTGTTTCCCAGATCGTGATTATTTGATCTAAAGGTGTGCCACATACTTGGATTCGATCGTAATCAGATTCGCCAATCCTTCGTTGTGCCGCATTCGTGAGATAGGGTATATCAAAGGGGTCAATTCCTCCGATTTTTGTAGCTATAAGATCAAGAGCTAACGGGTCTTGGCTGGCAAGAATAGTATTGAGATTGATGGGGGGTTCGGCTTTGGTCTCTGTCATGTTGATGTCATTACTTACGACAAATGCATCGATAATATTGAGTCGAGGTTTTAACAGCATATGCAAATCGACTAGTCCCTGGCTGAGGTTTTTATGGATTCGCCGCTTCTCCCCGCGTGGTCTCCACCACTGATTATAAGAGGGATTGTAATATTTTCCATCAGGTTTCCAAAACTCGGGGGAACACTTCACAGCAATTTTAGCTGGTCGTGTCACCGAATATGAACCTTGGCCAGGTAGCGCCCCTAACATGTTCTTTACCGCCAAACTTACCCAATCTGGTCGACCTGGAACTTGTTTGTATAGTTTTAATTTTGGCACATTAATTATGGCATCGCATTCTAGCAAAATCTTGGGAACCTTTAGGGTTTTCACACACTGCCCATCCGGAACCGCTACTTTTAATGTTGGGCTCTTATTCAAGTCCACAAGCGTCACACCAAACTGTTTTGCCAACTCGGGGTATCCACCACTGCGAAAAGCCAGCTCTGTATCGATTCCACCGGATCCTTCAGCAATGATTAATTCTGTAGGGTAACAGCGTTGGCAGAGTCGGATAATAGCTTGCACAACGGGGTAATCCGTGGTGAAACCACTGAAAGGAGGAACTGCAAATACCAAGTTCGGTTTAATGACTACTTTATCTTGAGCATGAACAAACCGTTTCATGCCACCGAGGAGTTGAATCGCGTCTGCTACTGCTATTCCTACCTTATGATTTTTAGCAATAGAAACCAAAACCATTGTTCCACCTCCTCAATCGAATCAGTCAGCCTTATACTTAACTCCCAAAGTTCGCGAACCACAAGAGCTCTCACCACTTTAGTGTTATACAATATTATGAGAAAAGAATTCAATGAGAAATAAAGAAAGAGAGGGCTTTTGGTTAATACCAAGAGCCCTGCTTGCTTCTACTTTCGTTGCTCATCAGTTAAGTCGAAAAGTTCCCGGAGCGCCAAACGGAGCAATTATTGGTTCTTCAGGAGTCCCTAGATTTTGCCATTCAATAAGACCCATGATGTGGACACTTCGACCCGCCCACTTCGAGAACGGACCTGTGGCGTCGACAAATTCGACGTATCCATTCATATGATACCTACTACTCAGAAGATCGGTAAGCCCTTTGTCATATCCCCACATGAGTGTGTCTGTAATCTCAAAGTCTACTAAAAATCCGTTTTCAAAGGTGTAGTCGATGTCGCCGATAACCCAGATTTCTTCAAAGAAATGAATATGTCCTCCTAGATATGGCGGAGTCGCGAAAGCCTTTCCGGAACCAATGGCAAAGAAGCACATATCATACAATTCTTCTCCCCCGTCGCCATCAGCATCGATGGTGATATTTCCTACCCAATCAGGGATTCCATCCTGTGGTCCGGGCCAGCCTAGGTTATACTGCAAACACATTGTTCCTGCTAAGGGCTTTTTGGCCTGAATTGGAGTAATTACGACTAAGGCGAGGGAGATAGCTAGCGCTAGTGCTATTATAGTTGATTTTCTCAGCGTTTTCACCTCCCGTGAAATGACTAGAAACCAATTTATGAAGAACTGTGTTCTACAGCCCTACAACACATCTCATTGCTGCACAGAACCGATGTGTTGTAATCACCTTTGCCATCCCGTAAGATAAGTAATGATGGGAGTCTACTCAATAGGAAACTAGCGAGGAAGCAGCGAAACGAAACAAGAAGTGTAAAACAGGTTGCAGAAAGTGACCACGAAATGGGAACTTTTTAATAAAACGTGATGATTAGCTGCACATGTTGTAGGGAAAAAGGCCAGTTAATGTGTCTATGAGCCCGAAATAGGTCGTGAATGCACTCCTACATGAACGAAGTTCCTGGTGAATGGCTTGGATCCAATGGATTATGCGCTGATTCAGGAATTAGTAGCGAATGGCAGGGTATCCTACCAAGCATTAGCGAACAAATTCAACTTTGCACCAAATACAATTAAAAATCGGATTAAACGATTGCAAAAACAAAATGTGCTGGGTGGATATCTTGTAGTTTTGAAGATGGCGATGATAGGTGCTGAACATGTGGCAGGTTATGTCTTCACCGATGGATCCGAAAAGGTAATCGAATTCATGGAACAGATTGCCAGCCATCCAGCGGTTGCAGAGATTTATCGTACTGGTGATATGCGATATGAATATTGGGCTATGGTGTCTGGAGCAAGTGAAACCCTAGGATTTGAGCGGTTTCTGCAAGATCTTAATGGAGTAAGGGAAGTAGAAGTGAGACCTGTTGAGTTTCTATTTCCCAATATGCCCGCACACTATTACATGAATTCAAGTGGGAAGAAAGTTACCTTTAGCAACAGCCAGTTAAAGGTCCTCCGTTGTTTATTTGATGACGGAAGAATGCCTGTCTCACAGATTGCTAAACGAACAGGTTTCACAACAAGGCGAGTACGTAAAATTCTCAGCGAACTTATCGAAAGCGATACGATCAACATCACTGCTGGCTTTAATATCTTCGCACTGGGAGACATGGAATATCGACTCAAGATTCGCTTTGACGAGTCACTAGCAACCGGGAAGGATATCATAAAGGGGATATACAAGAAGTATCCCAACGACTTTTGGTGGGCAAGTTTCACCACTAATGAGCCCATTGTTGATATCGGACTCATCATTGACCGTCCTGGAGCTGCAGTTCCCATTATCAATGAGGTGAAAGCAGCCTCCTATACCCGATCGGTTGAAGATTATGTTTCCTACCCGCGAGTCGTTTTTGGAAACTTTCCTTTACGATTTAATCTAGCTGAATTGTTAATCGACGCGGGTCTATTAGATTCAGATCATCTACTTTGGGGACCTAGGGGGGGTAAAAAGATTAGTTACTATGTAGAGAGAAGTAGTCAATTTAGAGTCTAACATTTTGAGAGATAGCAACATGCTCGGGTTTTTCACACGTAAGGTTTATAGCTAATCCTCTTTTGCTTAATCGTCATGAAAGCTGTTGTCGTTTATGATACTAAATTTGGAAACACCAAACAAGTTGCGGAAGGCATTGCAGAGGTCCTCAATGCCGATATAATCAATGTTTCAGCCATCGATTCTTCAAAACTCAGGGAGTATGACGTATTCGCGTTTGGGTGTCCAGTTCATGCATGGAACATGTCAGCTGGAATGAAAAAAGCGTTGAAACTACTGGAAGGCGAATCCTTTGTGGGCAAAAAGGTAGGCACATTCGATACGAGAATTGCTTCGAGGTTTGCGGGAAACGCGGCAAAGAAGATTCAGAGTAAGTTGAAGAAACTTGGATTTGATATTGCCATGAAACCAGTCCATTTCATTGTGACTGGTCGGGAAGGCCCCCTTGCCGAGGGGGAGATGGAGAAAGTCAAAGCGTTCACTGCCCTAAAATAGTCTCAAATGTATTAGAAACGCATCTCAGCATCAGGTTTCGTTTAAAGAGATAAACTGGCACATAGGCTGAGTAGTTCCAATTTCTGCAATGTTAGGGATTCGATTCTACAAATCTCGTTATTAAAAAGATGAAATTCGCGAGCTAATTTGATGGCAGCATCTTTGTTCCACACTTTGGACATTTCACTTCTAAACAGGGCTTACCCCGTATGTGGGGAACCTTGGTTCCACAATTGGGACAAACACATTCTTGTGGACCGCCTATACCTTGGCGTCTGCCACCTCTACCTCGACCGTACCCTCGGGCACTCAGAACTATCACCTCAAGATATAACAGAAGAAGTTAGATTAAATATGTTGTTTAGAGCACAAACCCATTATCCAAAAGGTAGTAATAATGTGCCTAAGTAAGATGAGGGCTTTGCTTCATAGCTTCGCTCCAGAATCTACTTGATATTATCCTTCGTTTTCGCCTCGTCTTTCGTTTTTCTTTTGTGGCGTCTTATTAAATAACCCAGAACGATTACTTGGAGGCTAATAATGATTACTCCGATTGTTAACAAAATCCCGTACATTATTAACACTTGGTAGCCTGTTGGGGGACGTAAGGGCACAGATATCCCGAAATGGTATTTATCGTAGCGATGGAGTAGAATATATTGATCAGGTACGTATTCAATCCACTGGAACGGACCAGTACCAACGAGTTCATCAGGAGTGCTAGGACTCCACTCGGCGAAGTTAGAATGGTGTTCCCAAACGTGCTTGGGGAGAATATAGGGGTATGTGGACCGAGTGAAATCAATGTACCCAGTGGAGTTGGAATACATTTCGATGGTATAATTGCCGGGCGTATCAATTCGGTAAATGTGCCTAATGGAATCACCTACACTGGGAGTATATTGCCAAAATGTATAATTCGACCAAACATTGGTGGGATTAGTAGACCAGATTGTACCTATACTAAAAGCAACGTCCTCGGCAGTGAAAGGCGTACCATCATGCCAGGTGACGTTCTCATAAAGATGGAAAGTATATTTCATGCCATCTTGAATATCACCTGCAGCTATTGTGGGTTCCAAGGTCCAGTTATACGCCAGGTCAGGGACCTTATCCCAGGTATAAGGATCGATCTGCCAAAGCCGACTATACAAGTTCATAAACACTTCTTCAGTAGTCCTAGACCTCCAAGCATAATCACTAACCTGAAGAACATTCGTGGCACTAATATCCCCGGTTAACGCTTCACGATAGATTACCGGATAAGTGTAGCCAAAGGGCCCTCCGTGTTCAGGAGTAAGACGAAGCTTGCGATGAGTCCACGGATTAATTCCCATACAATTTACGCCCTCCATGGGAACATATCCTTCCCACTTACTACCTTGATAGGTATTGAAATCTTGGTGTGTGTAACAGCTAATCATCGGCATATCCTTAAGTAATAACTGTGAGCAATTCCATACCCAACCGCGGATTTCCTCCTCGGTTGAGGCATGAAGCATTCGGGTTACATTGTAATCGAATTCACTACTATTATACCGATAGCTCCAAAGGTTAGTTTGTGATTGACTGTAGAAGTTATCATATAAGAAATCAGGTTCATCTGGAAGCGTAGAATACTTGCAAAGACAGGTACACCAAAAGTCCCCAGTCATTAATCCGTTGAGAAAATAAACCCAGCCAGCCTCAACCATAATTCCTCGAAGTCCTGCTTCTTCCATACAATACATGAGGATTAGTGGACTATCATATGAGGGGCCAATTGATAAGCCAAGCCAATAATCCGTGACTATTTCAATGGCTAGCGCTCTATCATCGATATCAATACTTGGATCCCATAGGCTGTTATTATTAGAATCGTATTCCCGCCAGCCATCTCCATCAAGGTCACGGAACCCTGCTTCTTCAAGAGTTGCATTTGCCTTTGCGATATCTTTAGCGTAGTAATGTTCAGCGAATAATGATTCGCAACAATAGCGGAGATTTCCAATGGGAATTGCACCATCCATAGGCAAACCGTTACTAAGTGATGGCCAAGTAACCCAATGTTTGTCGAAGGCATAGGCCAGTGCACGACGATACGCACTGATGTTGGTGGGAAACCGCTTCGTGTTGAATACCAATTGATAGTAGGTAAGACTTGGAGCTTCAGTGACCTCAATTCCTGGATAAGTAAGTAATTCTGCCACCGAGTCATATGGTAGAATGCCATCATATCCGTCTAGTTCTCCTTCAGTTAATGCGATGAGAGCAGGATAGGAATAGTCGGGTGAATATACTTCCCAGTGTAATTGGTCGATATATGATCCATGTGGGTCAAAGCCACTAGGATAGGACCAACTTCGTGAAAGATTGACAGATTGTCCGTTATAAAAACCGAGAGAATTGAGAAGCAGCACCAACCCTATAGCGAAAATCACTTCACGTTTACGACCACCCAAATAGGATATCAAAGCATCCCTCCAACACCTATCCAATACTGCATTCCCGCCTTCATACTTTTTAGCTCTTCCTTTACGGCGCTTCGACAAGTATGACAAGATTCCGACTAAATAGCTGCTGATGACGTCTCCAGTCAAGATGATTCCCAAGACCACAGCTACTAGCCTGAGTTGATGTGGTCGTAATCAAAACGGAGGAAAAACGGTTTGAGGGAATTTGAGCATTCTTTATTACGGATTGTACATATACTCCAGACTAGTACCAAAATTATACAACAAAGTATGATAGGCTAGTGAGGTGATGGAGATGAAATATATCGTATTTTGGGAATACGACCCTGAAGATCTTGATAAAGCAATTGAGAAACTCAAAGAGTTCAGAGAAAAAATCAAGAAGAATCCTGACAAGTATGCAAAATCGATCAGTCCGAACTATACAATGGGTATCGGGTTCAATGGCTTTCAGTTGTTTGAAGCCGACGACCCCGAACAACTCGCGCGGATGGTACTCCACTACAGACCTGAAGTAACATTTGATATCGTGCACATTACCGAAACAAAAACAATGCTCAACCTCTACGAAAAGGAACGCTAACAATAAAGACTACGATCAATCGAGACAGAGACGGTTAGTGATCTGAGAGGTGGTTACAGAACATACGCCATTAGAATTCTATGATGGATTTTATATGATCGAATTTTCATAGGTTTGGAAACACTAAACATTCCTATTTTCCGGTCTAGTAGCTAATGTCTTTGATGTTTCCATTACCAATGAAGGGTGCAAAGGAGTGCATTCCTTTGAAGTTATTTGCGCCTTCTTGAACGACCAATCATGATGTCATTCTTAGACAAAGAGATGGACAAATACTAATTCCCTGAAGACCAGCAATTCTTATGTAGATTTTAGGGTTCGTAGTGACAAACCACGAGATTTCCGATAAATCACATAGACCAAGAAGCCTATTAGAAACCAGACAAGTCCTGCCAAGCGTCCGAATTCTTTAAACGAGACAACAATCAACCACACAGCAAAACATGAAATAACGCCAATCGCTGCTGGTAGGGGTACTTCAATTTTTTTGCCTTTACGCCACGGTATGCTGATCGTACCTGGCACGCGCCATGCTCGTTGTATATTAGGCTGTGTATTTCGGAGTTGAATCAAAGCGAGATTCACCATGATGTAGCTTATCAGAGCACCAAAGGCATACAAGTCAACCAGTAGATTTAGATCACCGAGAAATGCAAGCCCCACACCAATTGCAGAGAAGAGAATTATACTCCGGTACGGTGTACGATATTTTGGATGTAATTTATTAAACCATTGAGGAATGAGCTTAGAGCGGCTCATCTCATACGATACTCGGCTTACACCCACGATTCCCGAATTTGCACTAACATAACTAATTGTTACACCAATAATCGCAATGAAAGGTGCAAGAATAAAAGCCCAAGGTAGATAGCTTGCAACAACGGCCAAGGGATTAGCGGTTCCTTCGGCAATGAGTGGCCATGGGACAACGCCCAATGCAAGAAGGGACACAACCACTGTGAAGAAAATTATACACACTATAAGGGCAAGCGTTGAACGTGTAATGGTTTTTCCAGGATTTTTCGTCTCTTCGGCAGCTTCTGAAATAGATTCTAGTCCGATGAAACTTACGGTGGCAACACTGATGGAGTAAAGAAAACTGCTAAGTGTGGGAGTCACACCCCATTGAATTTGCCCTAGGAGAAATGCCCAATTCCATACCGTGAAAAAGCCAATACCCAATAAGAGACCGAGCCCTACAAGGCAGAGAATTACAAAGATGATATTTAGGTTTGCACTTTCTCGAATTCCTAGATAATTTAAGAAGATTAGAAAAACCACGAGAATAGCTGCTATGAGACCCATCACGCTGATGGGAAATAATCCGATTAAGATATGTGCGAAGATAATGGTTGGAAAGAAAAAGCCTAGGTAACCAATGGCGATTAGGGCGAATAGAGGGATACAGATGGTATAATCAAGAAGTAGTCCCCATCCCGCAATGAAGCCTGCGATGTCTCCAAATGCCTTCCTCGCATATACAGACCCTCCACCAGCAATCGGATAAGTGGATGCTAGCTCAGTATAGCTGAGACCTGTACACGCATATAATATCGAGGCGATGAGAAATGCAAGGGGGGCTGCACCCATCGCCCAGGCAACAACGACGCCAAGAGCTAAGAAAATATCTGCCCCAATATCAGCAAATCCCATGCCAAAACTCCCCCAAAACCCAAGTGTTCTAACCAGACTTACTTGTTCTTTTTCTTCTTGGCGCTTTTGTGTTGTTGTAGTCATTTTTCCTCAGCTCGGAATTGTTTTCCCTGGCTATCCTTTTCCAAAAATCATGACAACCGCCGCGTTAGATTCAGTTGCAATTTTGCGCGATACTCTACCTAGAAAACCACCAAATCGGTGTGGTTTCTGATGGGTGCCTAAAATAATGAGATCAACTTGTTCTTCGGTTGCAATCTCAATGGCTGCATTACTAAGCGTCCTAGCTGCTACGTGTTTAGGTCTAATGTTGATGCCAGTTTGGCTAGAAAAACTCGTCACATCCTCAATAAAGCGTTCTCGTTCAAGCTGGATCTCAGGTGCATCTGTTGCTGTCAAACTTGTTACAAGAGGTAAGAGGGTAATATTCAATGCAATAAGCTCAGCGGTTTTTGCCGCAGAACTTCTCTTCAACGCCGCAGCTAAATGGAGGGCTGAGAAGTCTTGACGTTTACTACGAATTGGAATCAGGATTTTTCGAAGTACTGGTTCTTGATGTTTAGCAAAATCCTCTAACCATGATGCAATAACTAGTAGGGGTACTTCGGTTTTCCTTGCTACGCGACGCGCTGTTGATCCGAATATGTACTTGTAACCAGGTCTTTGTGCGGCTGACATGATAATCAAATCGCATTCTTGTTTATGACTTGATTTCAGAATAGCATCCGAAGCTCGAAACCGCGTTATTTCCTCAAAATTAAACGGAACTTGCAAAAGAACAGAAAGCGATTTAACGTGCCCTGATAAGCGATTAAGCCAGTATTCACTGGTTTGACTAAAGTGTTCTTGGCAATGTAAGACGGAAATTGTTGCCTTTGAATATTCTGCCAAGTAGAAGGCAAGGTTAATGGCATTCACTTCAGCGGGAAATCCTTGAATCGGAACAAGAACGCGTTGCATCTTAGGTTCTTTCCATTCTTCAGAGAACAAAAAACTCATGAATAATCTGCTCCCAAATCTGTGTCAAGAAACAATGTGTTCTAATCTTTCTATTAAAGACGGATTTGAAGTGTAATACTAAAAGGGGTTATAAAGACTTTCAGTACTAACAACAGACACGGTTCCTACAAAATGTTTGCAATTAAACGATAGTGTCGTTTCTCGATTTTTTTCAAAAAGAAACACGAGATATTATCTGTTTCTAGAATAGGTTAGCTAAGAGATCATATCAAAGTAAACATCAAGGCGCTCGTTACTTTAATTCGTCGAACAATTTGTTGACAAATTTACCAGCTTAAGAGTACTGAACAACAGCTGTGGGTATTGAAGCTGATCCGCTTCGGGTTGCCTGACCACGCCAGGTCATCCTGAAACGCGGATTAGAGGACTAAGTTACGGTTATACGCGGGAACTTCTTCCATCATAATCTAAGCGACGCATCTCTGGTGACCGTCTTCCCACGTCACGCCATGAATCAGAAGCCTAAAGCCAAACTTCTCGAACTGCTGCAACCAGGCACGCGAATCGTATTACACATTTACGCCTTCGAGGGTTGGCAACCAGAAACAGTTCATAAAAGACATCAACTCTATCTATACCGTTCCCCACCAACCAATTTGAACTAATCCTGATCTGCCTCCAATTATTGAACCATTCTGGAACGATAATGTCCTAATTTTCTCTGCAATTGATGGATTTTTCAACCGTTTTGCACCCTAGCTAAGACCCGCGTTGTTAAATAGTGTCCAGACGAATCCTGCGTGGTCGTTGAAAAATCAACGAATCAACTTGGAGGGATGATTCAATGCTTCGAAATTCAAAAGTAACACTACTCGCTATCACACTCGCTTGTGTCCTCTGTTTAACCATGATTCCACGAGCATCTGCGAACTATGGTGAAATCAATAGCTTTCTTCGGAACCCCAATTCAGGAATTAGTCCTGCAAACTATAACGCTGCTTTTATCCGGGTGTATGAAAATTATGTCGACCGTGCCATCAGCTTGTTTACATGCGCTCCTCTCGTTCCTTGGGATCCGATATTCAATGGTGATGAATATCTCGCAATGGGTCACAGCTATTACATGTTGCCGGATGAAGTTGACAACTTTGTGGAAATGAAGAAGTACTATAAGCATGACTATCGAATTGAATTCTATATCGATGACGACGTATACGAGGGAACAGTGACACCTGTGGTTTACAATCCCCTTTGGGATGAGGATGAGGATGGTGTACGTGAAGGCGCATATACGTTCCGTGTGGGAACTTCTTTCAAACCAGGTGAAATCTCAGAAGGCTATCACGTATTCAATTTCATAGAATATGAATACAACCATGACACAGATGAATGGGTAGAAATCTTCAATTGGAATGACTATCTATCGACGTTTGGTCTCCCAAATAGCTATTTCATTATCGAATATTATTAGTAAACCTGTAAAAATATCGGGACCCTCTAATACTGGTGAGGTGTCCCCCACCACTTTTTTTCGGTGTTTCAATGATTAGGTTTGGCTGAGAACCATTCTGGATTGGTGGTGGTCTTTATGGCTACAGCATATAAGAAGGCTGGTCTCAAAGGTTTCTGGCACACCTGAGTGTGTGGTTCCGTTTTTACTCGACTCTGTCCCACATTCATCTTATTTCGATGGATTTGGGGCACTTTTGAGACTCCTCTGGGACCCGTCAATAGAAATTTGACCAAACCCAACTCTAATGCACGTTTATCCGAACACAATTGGAGGGGTGACCCGGCAAGGAGTCAAGATGACATGAGGTATTCGGATTTGATCAAGGAATACCGGAAGCTGTGTTCCATTCGTGGTCCTGATTTGGCTCAAATTGGCGTTATCGAAAAGGCAGTTCCGATTCACGAAACTGATCGAATCCGAATCCTCCTCGTCCGTAAACCCCAAAAATCTAGCCCTGTTCGCTTGGAAGTCGAAATTACACTCCCGGAGCGGATATGGGGGCTCAATGCCAATCTCTCTTCCAATAAGTTCTCTTCTCCTAATCAATCAGAACTACGTTTGTCGCTAGAAGAAATGATTATACTCTTTCGCTATATCCTCAACCTTCAAGCTGCTGGGTTTAATTTAGATTTTTTCAGTGACGAGGGCGTATGGATTGCTTCATACAATCTTACGAAAGAGCCAAGCAAAGCGCTATTCGCCCAGTGTAAGCCACCCAAACTCAAGGTCAACTAGCGGGTGTTGTAAAATTCAGTTCATCCATCGAAACGAGCTCAGTGGATCTGAAAGTGAACTGATAAATACATCTTATACAGCAAATCACCTCAGTACGGACCTTTGGGGAGTTCGTCTGTGGACTTGGTTGATAAGGGCATCATTGCCGAATTAGAAGCTAATTGTCGTCAGTCTTATCGAGTGCTAGCTCGAAAACTCGGCGTGTCAAGTAAAACCGTTCGCAGTCGAATTAATAAACTGAAGGACTTAGGTGTCATTCAACGTTTCACCGTAGAGCTCAATCCCGAAATTCTTGGCGTTCATCTTGTCATCGCCGAGGTTACCACATTGGGCTCCGAAGATACTCTAGCCTTCATCAACTGGATTGGCGAAAGTCCAGTTGTGCGATTAGTGTCGCGTTTAGCCGATGGAAACTACGATGTTGAAGCCGAAGTTCGAGGGAAAATGGGTACAGTGAATTTTGGTCAGTTCCTCAGGGGAATTGATCGTGTCTCCCATGTTGAGATACACGACGCCATCCAAATGCACCCCCACAGCACTACCGAGTCTTTAATCAAACCAAAAGGATTCGAATTTCACCTTTCCCCTATGCAATTGGAAGTTTTGCGCTGCCTCCGTGAGAATCCACGAATGCCAATCGTCAATATCGCTCGACAAACGAAAATGTCAGCCAAGCGGGTGCGGAGCATCCTATATGAATTTCAGGAAACCTCGATGCTACGGTTTTCACTTGAATGGCTCCGAAGTTTTGCTGGCCAGATTGAATTTCGAAGTCGATTCCGGTACAACATTGAGACAACCACGCCCAAACAGGTGGTTACTTGGCTTACACAAGAATACCCTTTGGAATACTGGACTTCGTATCTGCTTACTAATGAACCAACACTGCTTCTCGATTTTGCGGTTGACAATCTACATCAAGTTGAAGCCATCGACTCTGAACTCAAAGAATCTCATTACAGTATGATTGTTCAATCGATGGTCATGTTTCCTCAACGAAAATTTCCTGGGTTGTGCCGGAACCACCTGGAAACCCTTTTTGAGTCTTAATCTTTGTGATTCTAACGGAAAAACTGATTTTTGCACCATGTAGTGCATCATTCCTCTCTCTCCGTCTCCTTTCTAAAAGAGCAAGTCCAAACGGTTTATGGCACCCTACTGCATGTTCAGAGAGGCACATCACCAATAGTTTTCAAGAATGGTCCATATCTCATCAAAGAAAGCATGCAGGAAGGCTCTTAATTCAAAAATTCTTTGACAACTGGCAAGCATACAATTTTTCAAGGTCTGGTAGTGAAAAATTAAATACCTCGACAAAGCTTTGGTCTACACGATATTCAAATCAGCTAACGAGCTGATTGTAAATCTGGAGTGGTTTCATTTTTGCTATCTTTTGATGAAATAGAAAAACAAACAGAGGATTTGTATGCAACGGTAATGGACCAGTTGTACAAACAATATGCGGGGTTACCCTTTGATGAAACTTTATTATTTCAAACAGCCATGAAAGGAAAAGAATTAGCTGAAACCGCATTAGAACAATCAATTAGTCCACGCCCATTTTATTTATTGATGCTCGAAAATCTAGGGAACGTAATTGGGCTCCCCTATATCCTTCAATTTACAAAAGAGTATGAAAAAATCTCAACACCAGAAGTTCAATTAGATGGGAAACCAGTTAACTTGTTGAATTGGGGCAAATTCAGAATTCAAACAACAGATTGGTCAGCACTCAAGGTAGCTTTTGACTCCTTCGTTGAACAAGCCCCTGAACTCATTCCATGTGTAGAACAACAGTTCACCGCTCAGCGAGAGATATGTGAGCGCTACAACGAAAACCCATTGGATATTTATTTGGAAAAAGAGCAAATCCAATATTCCACACTTACAAGACTAATTACTCAACTAGCTGAAAAGGCACGAAAACCCCTTCTTCAAGCAGCCGAACATTACTGTCAGGAAATAAAAGGTGAACCATTTAGCCCCCAAGACGATCATGTATTTTTTCAATACCACGTTCAACAACCTCTCAACAACCATCTGAGAGGTCTTGATCCGTTAGTTCATGTGAAAAGAACTTTGAAGAGACTTGGTTTTAGCGTTGAAGGGATAAAAATCGATTCTGAAGACAGACCTAGGAAACACCCTCATGCTGTGTGTGTTGAGGTTCGCATTCCAGAGGATATCCGAGTTATTAACAATCCATCTAATCCATTAGGAGCCTTTGTTTCTGTATTTCATGAATTTGGACATAGTATTCATGCACTTTGTGCTAACTCGAAGGATCCTTTTTGGAAGCGTCACGCGGTTCCCCTTAGTGTGGCTGAAACTTTCTCGTTCCTCATTGATGGAATACTTGATAACCGATTATATCTCACTAAAGAACTTGGATTACCCTCCGAAGTCATCAATGATTGTTTTGACCGTAGTAGGGCTTCAGGGCTTTTCTTCACTGTTTTCCTTGCTGCTAATAGCTTAATGAAGCTATCCTTCTGGAAGGAGGGTTTATCCTTTGAACAAGCATCGTCTCGATGGGAAAATCTCACGCGTCGCTTTTACATAGAAATCCCCGGAAATTATTGGCTTCTCTATCCAATTAACGTCCAACAGATTCTCTATAATCCCAGCTATTTAATGGCTTCAGTGAGAAAGACACAAATCCAGCACATTCTACTTGAAGAGTTTGGAGAAGCATGGTGGGAGGAGCCCCGTGCCGGAAAATATATTGCCGAACTTGCAGAGACCCGAGCTGAATTTCCCATCTCAAAATTTCCCCTCGATCCACAACCTTTCCTTAAACAGATTACTCAACTTAGCTTTACCTAACATATTGTAAGATATCATTTCCCTCAACGATTCATCTCAATTTCTGGCTCACATATTTTGAGCCTGGGAAGGTTAGAAACACTTATGCCCTGTTTTATACTGTATATATCTGGGTAGGGTAGGCGATTCAGCCTGTGAACCCAGTTGTGGAGAGCTTGAGTAGCGAAGAGTATGCTGCGAAAATACGCAGCTATGTCCGCGAAGCACGAAAAAAGAAGAGCCAAAATAATTATTATGCAGCAGGTATGCTCTTTGAGCGAGCCGCAAAGCTAGCCCGAAAAATCAACCGATCACCGCGGAAATATGAAACCCAAGCATTAGCCTGTTTTGAATGGCAAGTTCAGACCAGCCTGGGTGATGAAGACTTCTCAAAAGCCGCGGATACATTGGAAAAAATTGCTAAGATGTATGATAACAGTGGAGATACCCAGCTTGCAGCGGAATTACGGTTGCAGGCGAGTTATCTTCGTCTACGGGGTATTGAGGCTATGGTTTCATAGCTGCGATGTGAAATTAAGATTAGTCTTCGCTGCGTTCACCAATGATAACAAGGAAAATGAAGATCAACCCGATGGCCACTAAGACATCGCCAATTTGATGTAGGAAAAGGGATTCAATTGTAATCAGGCCAAACAGATTGGTGAAACAAGGAATTCCTGGGCTCACTAGCGAGCAGAGTATTTGAGAATTAAACGCGAAATACATACATCCAATAGCGACTCCTAGGCTAACGAGACCGATTAGACCGAGAACCACTAGAACTGGAGTTTTGCTTAACCATTGTCTGAGTTGCCGTATTAATCGAAACCATTGGACATGCTCTGTTTTAGTTTCAGGTTCGGAGCTTCGATTAAGGAGTAAGGTGAACCCCATGAAGATCATGCCTAAAATAAACAAAAAGAGCCCCAAAAAGTGCCAGATGTCGGGGAAGATGCGAAAGTAGGGAAAGAGAGACCACTGAATTTCGATTCGGTAGCGTAAAGCAAAGATGGCTTCGTCAAGGCATATCCAGACGGCGAAACTGATGAGAAAGAGGGGAATAAAAGCTAACGCATAAAAGATCCAGTCCTGCTTAACCGTTCGAATACGATTAAACCAGCGTCGCCATCGTTCCCATCGGATGTTCGCCATTATGCTATCCTCCGCTGTCGAGTTAGTAGACCTAGGATTACCTTAATGGCGCTAACCGCAATGATGGTAATGAGTCCAATATTTACAAAGAGATTTCCAATTAAGTGTAGGAATAAGGGTGGAATTTCAAAGGTGAGAAAGATGTAGATGTTTGATGGCAAAGTGCCTTTGAGATATTCCCCCTGGTAGAGGAAAGCCTGATGCATGCAAAACCAAACGCCTGTGCTTGCCAAAAATAATCCAAAGAACCCGAGAATCTTTAGGAAATCAGAATAGCACAGAAAATGGATAAACCGACTGTAAATATGAGGCGAGGACTCATCCGATTTCTCGATAATCACTAGAGTTAGGGTAATGGGTAGGTACAGAAAGACCAGCCCTATTGAAGCGAGAAGGATACCGATGTCGTGTAATTGAGCTAAGGTGAATGCCGGGAGAAGAGCAATTAATTCAGGCGGTAAAAATTGACCAAAGTAGAGTTCCATAAAGGCCCGATCTAAGAAGCCTTTAACTCCGATGAAGACGAGTAAAAACGCAAAGACGGTTAATGTGATAAAGGCCACCAAGCTTTTTCGTTTTGAACGAACCTTTTCCAATAAGAGGGAGTCGTTTTGCACCGTTAGGCACCCATTATTCTACTAAGTCTTTTACTGTTTCAGTAATTAGCCTTACTAATTACTAGCCCATAATCCTCTATTATATGAAAAAAGGTACCCTAATAAAGACGAGTTCTTTTGTTTCACATCAAAAGGGGTGGAGAGGATTTTGAGAGGATTCCAAGGGCATTGCTATAAATTCAGATTTGCCGCTTTCTTAGGAGATACCATACAAGTAGAAGGACTACTACAATAACAACCGCCATGGCGATAATGATTATCCATTCGAAAGGAATCGGGAACACAGGAGCAAGGACTAGTCCTTGTCTGGCGAAATAGATATCGTGGTCGACCCCGTTGCGACCATCAGTCCAGACGATACACATTTCACCGTTAGGAGCTGGGCGCATACAGAAATAATTCCCAGGTCGATCGAATGTTTGTGAAAACCCGACATCTGAGATGCGTTCGTTTGCTGAGAAGGAGGCACCGCCATCAATAGACGAGCTGTAAAAGATATTCCACTCGCTAAACCGGGAATCTAGCCAAGCAACATGGATGGCATCATCATCGGTGATGTACATTTCTACCATGCGCTGCATACCCGTAGTAACATCGTTGACTCGCACTGGAGTACCCCATGTTTGCCCACCATCCGTGGATTTTACGACATAGATTTCTAAATACTCAGGATCTACGTTAACACCCGCACTATATGCCACATAGATATTTTGCTGACTATCAGTATTTACAACAGTGATCGAGTCTACAAAAGAATAGGTGGGATTAACTAGAATACTAGGTGTCCAGGTGACGCCATAGTCATCGGAACGGGTTAGAAAAATTTGTGTGTAGTTGGCTTCATCAGTTGTACCATTGATATAGGTGATGAAAAGGGTATCATTCGATGAACAGTGAATATAAGGAACCGCTATCTCAGCTGGAATGATTGTAGGAGAGAACGAAGCACCCCCATCGGTGGAATTGGTTAATCGCAGATCGCCAGCTTCGATAATATAGGATTCATTTATGGTGAAATGATCCCAAACGATGTACAGATTCCCAGCGGAATCAATACAGGCTGTTTCCTTGTCATCAAATCCTAGAGTATCTGCAGCATTAACGGGAGCATTCCAGGTGTCCCCACCATCAGTTGTTTTAGAAACACCAATCCCTTCGGGAGGATAGTTCTGTATGATGTCATTAAATTCAATCCAGACAAAATATGCATTATCATTTGCATCTGCCACAAGCCAGGGATCTGATTGGTAATTATCGCTGGACATACGGGTCATGAGAATGTTCGGTGTATAGGAGACCCCACCATCTGTTGAATATGCAAATCCAACCCGGCGACCTGGACTATTATGGGATTCAGCTTCTTTCCAGCCTATAAGAATGCGACCATCACTAAGAATGGTCATCGTTGGTTCCACTTGATCGGTGTAAGGCGATGACCCATCGGTTACACGGATATTCGTACCAAATTGCAATTCTCCATTCTGAGCAAACACTCTATGAGAGTGACCTAGAAGAACAAAAGGAAATACAAAAAATTGAGACACAATAAGCATCGATAAGAGAAACATGCTTGAAGCTTTCATCATCATCACCAGGTTTAAAGAACCCTCGTCGAGTGACGTATAAAAAAATCATGGGAACCGGCAGCTAATTAAATGGATTACATTTCAAAGCCTGTTTTTCCAGAACCCCATTTATCTAAAGCAACCTTTAATTCCGGATGTTCTTCAGCATAATCCTTCAGAGAGATTCCTTGCACTGTAGCATCGATGGCCTGTCGGAACGCCCGGGCACCCGCAGAAGGCCCCCCATGTTCGGCTGGAAAGGCATGAATTCCACCTCCAGTGCCAATCATGATTTCTGTGCCTAAATCTTCGACCACCATGGGCACATGGCCTGGAGTAATGCCACCACTGGGCATTGGCATGGTTGGTTTAATGTGGTGGAGTGGGTAATTCATCACCCGAGCCATTTCGATATACCGTTGCTTGAGCAAGGGAGCTTTTCCGTACGGAGCTGGAAAGACCTCAATGTCAATCCCTGCGAGTCGGGGGAATTTGCCAATAACCAGTTGAGTAGATAAGCCACTGATTGGTGAATAACTCATTGCCCCTGCTATATCCATATGTCCGAGGACAGGAACGTTGATGCTGGGATCGTCTGTGACTTGGCGCACGGCACTCCACCCAACGGCTATATGATTGACCATAAGAGCGTTAGCCCCATGTTCAATGGCCGCTTCAGCGTTTTCCATGAGTTTGGGAATCCGATCTGTGATGTTCACCGTGTAGAGCGTTTTTTCGCCTTTCTCGGCATTTGCTTTGTCAATAGCTTCCATGTAGAGGGGAAGACGTTCAGTGATATGGTTGAAAACTGGGTCCGCAATAAGCTCATCATCTTTGATGACATCAGCACCACCTCGTGCAGCTTCGTACAAGAGTTTCGCTCCAACCTTTGGCGTATAGCCCGTGCAGGGTTTGATCATATTATTGAGTAGTGGGCGTCCTTTAACTCCTAATATTTTGAAGACGCCTTTGGTGCCAAATTTTGGTCCTTGAAAGCCTTTCAACCAGCTTTTTGGAAACCGGAGATCTAAGACCTTGACTCGACCACCCATGCTAATGTTTCCGACAACAGTTGACAGTAGCATGGGAATTTGTTGACCAAAGTTCACCCAAGGAAACGCTACCTGGACGACGTAATGTCGATGGGTCACATCTTTCGGTTGACTATACTCCGGATATGGACCTTCGTATATCCCGATGACTTTCGCCACGTATTTTTTCCGCATTTGTGGCGTTTCACCAGGAACAAGTACCCAGGTGCCAGTACTTTGCTCAACCGCCGCCATTTCACAAATGTCCTTAATCGGTAATCCAATAGGGGCTCCAAAATAGTAAGTAGCAATCACATATTTTTCAGGATCAATTTCATCGGGCAACGCGTTCGGTTGACTTTCGATGGGAAGTTTATTTTCAGGTGACATCTTAAAAACCCGCCTGTTAATGATGATTTGGTACAACAGGGAACGGAGGCTCTATTTTAGCATTGCCAACGTTGAGATTAAAAGGAGGCCTAAAGATGACGAAACATCTTTGCGCTTTCAATGAGTAGCTATTAGTCAGAACAAAAGTAATGATATGTCACGGACTAGGGTTTCTGCAGACCAAAGAATGTGTTCCATGAGCTCCTGTTAACCCTTTTATAGCGGTTACTCGTTTTATTTTACTAATTCAGCTTGCATGCGGTCGATCTCATCATCTGTTTTTGTGATGAGACGTCTTTAATGGAGAAGCTGAAGGAAGGAAACAAACATGAAAATTTCAAAAATATTGAGTTTAGTGTTACTAGCGGTTCTCTGTATTCCACTTCTTTCATCAAATTCAATAGCCTATCTTCAACACTCAGGTTCTATTCAGGCCGGTGTTGTTAAAGGTGTTGGACCTGCTCTTCCGTCGCCAGAACTGCCGCACAGAATTCTTCCTATCTCAATCCTTGTCTATTCTCAGTTCGCAGATAATAGTCCTGGAGAAGAAGTCGAGCATATGTTCGCGGCCATTAATTCTACCTTTGGAACAGACTATTATTGGACGAATCTTACCGATTATACTGATCTAGCCACAGAACTGCCTCATCACGACATCCTCCTCATCCCTGAGCAGGAGAACGCCTTTTATGCCAATATGACTTCAGTAGCAGCCGCTTGGTCGACCTCGCTAACTAACTGGGTGAATGATGGCGGAATCGTCATCTGCGCAGATGGCAGAACTGTACCCGATATGGGGTACGCACCCACCGCTCGTATTTACAACGAAACCGGTCTGATGACAGTTCACGCCTCCGCTACTACGTATCCTGTGAGTATCAATCTAGTGAATACCAGTGACGCACTTGCAAGAGACGTGGCTGCCTCATGGACTTCGGCAAGTATGACAATTAATTTTGATACGTCTGAACAGACTGTTGTGGTGGATGATGGCACCTACCCGATTGTGTTACACAAAGTTATAGGTAAGGGTCATGCCGTCTTAATCGGCTTTGACTATTATAGCTCTGATATAAACATGGAGACCATTCTCGGAAACGCCATTCGGCTTCACAGGCATGTGGTCTTTGATGCATCTCATTCCCCGTATGGTACGATTTTTGGTACCCTAAGTAGCTTTGCAGATGATTTAGTTGCAGAAGGCTTTGCTGTCACTAACATGGCTAGCTTCAGCCCAGCACTCATCAATGCTTGTGATGTACTGGTAATCACCACAGGAACTTCGACGTTCTCCAGTTCAGAAGCGGATACCGTGGAAGCCTTCGTCTTGGCTGGTGGTGGACTATTCATCATTACCGATTATGGGTCATTTGGTGAGGAGCTCGATCCAGTATCAACCCGGTTTGGATTCACACGCTATACTGATTACCTAACCGATACTGATGACACCATCGCTGGAGATTCATATAACGTCTATGACAATCTTGGTGGAAATACTAACCTACTGAACCATTCGATTACTCTAAACGTATCCAGGGTAGAGCTCGATCGCCCAGGCGGTCTGGATAGCCTCCCAAGTGGTGCTATAGTGCTAGCTAGAACAGATACTGATGGAACTTCTGACTGGAGCCTTGGGTCCAATGCTGACGGCATCCCCCTAGCTGCAGCCCTGGTTACATCTGGAAATGGACGAGTAACCATTGTTATGGATTACAACTTTCTCAGTGATACTACGGATGTTGACGTAGATGGAACTAACACATACTTTGACAGCGGTAATGATGTATTTGCTATCAACAATATTCGATGGCTATCTGCTGCCGGAATAAAAGAACGAATTGTACTCTTTGATAATTCACATAGCCCAATTTTGGGTTATGATATCAATACCCATTATCTCGAATGGGCAAATTATCTTACGAGCAATGGCTATACAATTCATTGGATGACAACTTTCTATCCGAGCTTAATCGACCAAGCACATATTCTTGTAATCACTGAAGGGTCTAGTGCCTACACAAACCCCGAAACCACTGGTATTGTGAATTATGTTGCTGCAGGTGGTGGTTTGTTCCTTATTGCTGATTGGGAAACGTTCGGTGTTAATGTTGACCCAATCGGTAACCAGTTTGGCATCGACAGAAATAATACAGGTTATCTTACAGATTCAGATGATTGGTATGTTGGAACGTCATTAATCATCTATGAAACGCCTAACTTTGCTTCCCATCCAATTATGCAAGGAATTTCACGGATAGACGTTGATCGAGGAACAGCCTTTGATACTATTGGTAGTGGTACAGCCCTAATCACTTCTGACACTGATAGCACTTGTAGTTGGAGTGATGGTGGAATTGCTAATGGTGCCGCCGTGTTTGCTTCAACACAACACGAACTAGGTCGAGTTGTCTATATAACGGATGTCAACTTTCCTAGTGCAATTGATGATCCTGATAGTGACGGGGTACCAGATTTCTATGAAGCAGATAACAATCTCTTCTTAGTGAACGCCTTTCAATGGCTTTCAGAGAATCGACCACCAATCGTTACCTTAAATTATCCAAATGGTGGCGAAACGGTTAACAACACCATCACAATCACCTGGACAGCATTCGATCCCAACAAGGATCCCATTCTTGGCTATGACCTACTCTATAGTAATGATAGTGGCGCGTCATGGTATCCCTTTGTGATTGGTATCATGGGCACAAGTTTCGTTTGGAATACAACCGAGGTTCCGAATGGAAATAACTACCTCATTCGTGTAGCCGCTTTTGACTATGAACTTGTGGGGATTGATGACTCCGATGCAGTCTTCACCATCGATAACCCAACACCTCTACCCCTGCTACCTCCCCTACCTTGGTGGTGGTGGATAGTAGTTCTCATAGTCATCATCATTGTGGTAGTCATCATTGTCTACCTGCTATTTCGTCGACGAGGAACTAAAGATAGTTAACCATGTGGAGGCCTAGCCTCCACTTCCCTTCTTTATTTCTTCAAAATAAGTTGCATTCTGAAAAGCGTATGATGTAGCCTATATTCCCGTGTTTCACATAGTTGAACTAGTGGTTCGTTCTCGTGAAAGGTAATTCGTAAGAAGTCTGATGGAGGTTCACAGAGAGGTTGAAATCCAAGGGCGTAGTCGTCGAAACCAGAGACGTCGTTTAATTCGAATGGGAAACACCCGGGAAACCCTGGGTTGAATCTGCATGCTCCCACGATTTTGTTTGATTGATTTTTGAGTGTATAGATAAATTGTTTGCGTTCTAAAAACTGGTGTAGAGCTCCAAGTGGGAGGGATTGAGGATATAGATTAGCAATGTGCTGGTATTCTGATGGTTTGGCAATTTGAAGTGAAAAGGTTCCTGTTGATTTCAGAGAAGCAAATGGAATGAAATAGTGCCAGGTTTGCCCAATTACTTTGAACCTGAACTTTTTGTATAATCCTTGCGCGTGTATATTGTCGATTTGTGTATACAGCTGAACTTCCTTGACATGCTCCTTTTGCTGAAACCAGTTCAGCGCATAGGTCATTAGTTGACTACCGAGACCTTGGCTTTGGAGAGCCTTATTGACACCAATCCGCCCCAGGTGACCAATTTCATCAGTGAATTGGCCTAATATCAGATATCCTGCTAAGTGGCTCTGTTTTGTCTCTATTGCTAGGAACCCTGGTTTTTGGACCCGTTTAAGAAAGGACTCTTCACCCATCTGGTCGTCTTTGAGAAAGATCTCTGCATCGAGTTGATGGAAGGTTGCCCATTCATCACTTCGCATTGGACGAATCTTGGGAATTTCCGGCAATTTCAACACATAGGATAGTAGGTTACTTTCTACCATATTTGTGTTGCAGGGCGGCTTTAGCTGCAGCCAATCGGGCGATTGGCACCCGGAAAGGTGAGGCACTGACATAGTTCAACCCAATGATATGCGAGAATTCGATAGAACTGGGTTCACCAAAATGCTCTCCACATCCACCAACTTCAAGTGCTGGGTTTGCTTTTCGGCCTTTTTCTATGGTCATTTTCATCAAGGCACCGACTCCATCGCGATCTAAGACCTCGAAGGGATTGTTCGGAAGAATCCCGCGAGCAACATACTGACGGAGGAATTTGCCTTCGGCATCATCTCGTGAAACGCCGAAGGTCATCTGGGTTAAGTCGTTTGTACCAAAGGAAAAGAATGCAGCATGTTGTGCCACTACATCAGCAGTGAGTGCTGCTCGCGGGGTTTCAATCATAAGCCCAAACTTGTAATCTAGCGAACATTTCTTTTCTTTCAGTACGTCTTTTACGACTTTTTCGAGTTTCTCGCGTTCGAGTATGAGTTCATTGACATGACTTACTAGAGGAATCATCACTTCAGGGTGAACCTTAATCCCGTTTTCAGCGACATTGCATGCGGCTTCAAAGATGGCACGAACCTGCATTTCAGTGAGTCCAGGGTATGAGATTCCTGCGCGGCAACCGCGAAGACCCATCATGGGGTTAACTTCCCACATGCTTTCAACAATCTCCAGAAGGTGTTCGGTTTCCTTAAGCTTCTTTTTCAATCGTTTTTTCTTGGCGTTACTCAGATCACTTTGTAATTCTAATTTGAGTTGACAGATTTCTTCACCAAGTTCATCTTTTGTTGGAAGGAATTCATGCATGGGTGGATCGATGAGCCGTACAATCACTGGAAAGCCGTCCATGGCTCGAAAGATACCTTCGAAATCCTCCCGCTGGAATGGCAATAATTGATCCAAGAGCTTTTTGCGTTCCGCTTCATCGTCTGACATAATCATCTTTACAACGATTGGTCGGCGTTCTTCTTCGAAGAACATGTGTTCTGTCCGGCAAAGACCTATTCCTTCTGCCCCAAAGGATCGTGCACGAGCCGCATCCTTAGGATTATCAGCATTAGTCCATACGCCCAGTTTACGGATTTCATCAGCCCACGACAGGAGTGTCACGAGTTCACTTTCTTCTTCGAAGCTTGCTTCCATTGTGTGGATTTGCCCTTTGAAGACATTTCCAGTAGTGCCGTCAATTGAGATGAAATCACCTTCACGGATGACTTGGTCGCCAACTCGAAAACTGCGAGTCTCCATATCAATTGCTATTGTTTCGCATCCTGCAACACAGGCCTTCCCCCAACCACGAGCTACAACAGCAGCGTGTGAGGTCATTCCTCCACGTTGGGTGAGAATCCCTTGCGCCTCAATCATCCCGTGAACATCATCAGGATTGGTTTCAGGGCGAACCAGAATTACACTCTCTCCAGCTTGCCCGCGTTCAGCAGCTGTGTCCGCATCAAAGATTGCTCTACCTGTTGCTGCACCCGGAGAAGCATTCAACCCCGATGCAAGAAGATTACCTTCATTTTTAGCTTTTTCAACTGCTTCAGGGTCAAACCGCGGATGCAGAAATTGATCAATCTGTGCAGGATTAACTCGGAGAATCGCATCCTCTTTTTTGATAAGTCCCTCATTGACCATGTCTACTGCAATTTTTACTGCGGCAAACGCAGTTCGTTTTCCTGTCCGGGTTTGAAGCATCCAGAGTTTTTCACGTTCAATGGTGAACTCCATATCCTGCATATCGTGGTAATGCCGTTCCAATCGATTTGAAATCTTGAGAAATTCCTTCCAGATTTTTGGCATTTCCTCGTCTAATTCAGCAATAGGGTGAGGCGTACGTATCCCTGCAACCACATCTTCACCCTGGGCGTTAAGTAAATATTCGCCCCAGACCTTCTTTTCCCCAGTTGCTGGATTTCGAGTAAAGGCTACTCCCGTTCCACTCCGCTCTCCCATATTCCCAAAGACCATGGTCTGTATATTGACAGCGGTTCCCCAATTATGTGGAATCCCTTCTGCGTTCCGATAGGAAGTAGCGGGAGGACCAAACCATGAATTAAAGACGGCCCCAATTGCCTCGCGAATTTGGTCAAGAGGATCATCAGGGAATTTCTTCCCTAATTCTGCTTTGTATAACTCTTTGAAATCACGAACCAGATCTTTTAGCATCGACACGGTAAGGTCTGTATCACGACCACCAGATGTCTTCGCTTTATATTTATCTAGAATTGCTTCAAACTTATGACGATCAATTTCCTTCACAATATTTCCAAACATCTGGATTAATCGCCGATACGCATCCCAAGCTACACGTTCGTTCCCAGTTAATTCGGCAAACCCTTTCAAGACTTTCGGATTCATTCCGATATTTAGGACAGTATCCATCATTCCAGGCATGGAAACACGAGCACCCGAACGTGCAGAGACCAAAAGAGGATTCTTGGGATCCCCAAGACGTTTACCCGTACTTTCTTCTAGTGCATGGATAGCTTCAAGCACTTGATCCCACATACCTTCAGGGAACTGTTTAGCATTCGCGAAATAGGCATTGCAGGCTTCAGTAGTAATTGTGAAACCAGGGGGTACAGGAAGCTTAGCATTACTCATCTCAGCCAGGTTTGCGCCTTTTCCACCAAGGAGATCGCGCATCTCCTTGTTACCTTCATTGAAAAGATACACCCATTTTTTAGTCATCATCAGATACCTCAAATTTGTAATGATTTAACTAAGTTGTAGCTTCAGCTCATCTGCTCAAACTGGAACCACGACCCTGTAGGAAACTAATAAACATATTGATTTATCAGCATATTCGAAATCAGGAAAATCCTTAAAACTATACTTCAAAAAAAGCCAAATGGCTTTGAGCGCTCAAACAATCCTAGGAACTTAAATGATTCTTCAACACATAGCCGTGCATAGGGTTGGTGAATACGAATGGTGCTTTCATATTCAAAACGCATCGCATTTGGTATAGGTCGGTTTGGCTCATCATTTCTTCTAACCTTGGTTTCAATGACAACCTTCTACGTTTATGGAACCGTATTTGAGTTAGATTGGCGCTTGAATGGAATTAGCCTTGCTGTTTCTTATATTGTGATTGGATTATCGCACTGGCTAGTCGGATTCTATAGTGATTCAATCGAAACTAGATTTGGAAGACGAAAACCCTTCATCATAATTGGAGCACCCCTACTAGCAATCGGTGCCATCTTTCTGTATATTCCTAATTTCTTCTTCCCCATAGGATCACCAGACCCTGCAATTCAGTATACTCTTTTCGGATACTATCTTCTATTCCTGTGTCTATTCCGATTCGCTTACGGCTTTCTAATCACTCCTTATCAAGCCATGATGCCCGAAATCACCGAAGGTCCTGAACGACCAAATGTCTCGAGCATACAAAATGTTTCGAACTGGATTGCCGATGGCACTGGAGCCTTTCTAGGTCTTCTTGCATCAACGCCCCTCTTCTTCATAGCAGGCGCACCCACCACATTAATGCTTACCATCGTCTTTTCTATCGCACTTATCGAATTTTTACTTTATATGCCAACAGTCGCATTCATCAAAGAACGACCAGGCCTTACACGGCCAGAACGTAATTTCAAACGAGAAATGTCTATAATTCTTAAAAACCGAACCTATGTTGGTTGGATTTTAGTCGTTGGCTTCTTCTCATTTACATTTGTAGCCCTAACAAGTCAGCTCGTGGGATTTTTTGAGAACGCGATTGGTTACAGCAGCATCGAAGAGCTAGTAATAATAGCACTATCAGCTATTCTCATTTTACTGATCTTTCTTTTCATCTGGCCAATCCTAATGAAACGAATAGGAAAGCGCAAAACCCTGATCATCTCAATGATCCTAATGGCAATCCTTCTTCCCTTCACCTTAGTGATTGGTATTATTTCGTTGCCGGGTATTGTTAAAGCAATGATCTACGTTGCACCACTATTTGCTTGTTTGGCTTGCTATTATATCATGAAATATGTGGTTCCAGCGGATATCGCTCATAAAGACGAGATTGACACCGGTGAAGCGCGAGCAGGGTTATACGATGGATTCATGGGTGTACCTCTGAACGTCTTCCAAGCAGTTTCATCAGTTCTCCTTGGTTATCTTGCATGGTTCTCAGTAGTTCTCAGTGGATCTGAAGTCCTCTCCTATTTCTGGTTTGGACCCATTTACACACCGACACTAATCATCGGAATTATTATCCTCTATTTCCTAGACCTCGATCCAACATTTGAAGCAACCAAAGAGGAAGAATAAACGCTCAGTAAAGGTTAGGCTAAGTTTCCTGATACGTCCACCCAGTTTAGATTCGATAAGATCATCGTCCTTTCGTCTTGGCAACTTCTCGAAGGAACTGGAAGGTTCTTGTATCTTGGACCTTGTCATCATGTGCCGCTAAGAGGAATAGTTGGGTTATCGCTTCATTGTCATCAAGGTCGAGTGCAGTTTCTATCGCATGATAAACAATTGGATTAAATCCATTAGATCTAAGTTCAGTCACGTGCTTTTGATAACTTTCTGTTCCAAACTGTAATTTGAAGGTTAGTGGGTAAGTGAAGAATAGGGCATTGGTGCCTACGTTCTTCCAGTCTCTGGCGATTACTGGTCTATTTGATTGAAGACCAGCCCAAATCAACTCATCAAGTATAGTATCTGTTAACAGGGGCAAATCCCCTAGGATTACCACAGCAAATCCTGAATCTGTTTGACTAAGAGAGGCAATGCATTCGGTGAGTTCTTCGTTAAGTCCCAAAGTGTCACTCCTGTAGACTTCAACTCCTGATTGTCGAGACACCTCTTGGAAAGATTCATCATTGGTTACAATCAGGCGCCGAGTGATCATTTTGGAATGGTTGATAGCCGCTAGAATATCAAGTAGCATGTATTGAACGAGTTGTTTTCGTTGATTGGTATCTAGGCTTGGGGCGAGCCGGTGTTTTGTGGAAGGATGAAAACGAATAGGCACAATTGCTACGATTTCATTGGCAGCCATCAGTGACCCTCAAGTTCTTCTTCATAAATAATATTCGTAGGGATCATATTCAGAACCGGGTTTAGAACGATTTCGCCAGATTCGTATATGACGATAGGCATAGGCAAAGAGAAAACCACCTACAAACCCGAATACATGCGCCCCATGGGCTACTCCTGAACCAAAGGCGATAAACAGCAAAATGACTTCGAGTATAAAATAGAGAATGATTATGTTCCAGGCAGCAGTCGTACGTCCTGCATCACCCGAAATTCCTAGGGGTCGTCGTGGGAGAAGATAGGCATATGCGGCCATGACACCAAAGATAGCTCCGGATGCTCCAATTGTGGGAATAAGGACTGCAGAAGAGCCTATGGCAAGTCCAATCGTGAAGACAATGAGAACATGTCCCAATCCACCAATTATTCCTGCAAAAATATAGAGCGCAATGTACATGAAAGGATGCATCTCACGTTCGACGATTGCTCCGAAGATATAGAGGAAGTACATATTGATTAAGAGATGGAAGAAATCTGCGTGAAGAAACTGGCTTGTCACCAAGGTGAAGAGGTTCTGCCCTGCAACGATCTGCGCAGGGATTAGGGCAAAGGCGTAGGTTATAAGAGGAAAGCCGATTTGAATTTCAATTGTATAGATGATAATGAAGATAACCGTGTTCAAGAGTATGAGGGTATAAGTCATGTATGAGCGGATGGGACGGATAATGCCAGAATAGGTCACGAGGTGTCAGCTCTTGGATAAGATTGATCCTTGGTTATATTTGCTGATGGGAAAAAGCCTATTATTTCTTTGTTTTCAACACATTGAGTCTGTTTTTTTGAAAAGGTTGTCGAAACATTTATCGAATTGGATTGACCGTGCTAGCGCTTGAGCGCTTCGGGTTTTCGTTTGCTTTTTCCAAAGTTGCTTTCCTGAAGCTCCCTTCTGAAAAAAAGATAGATGCGGATGATTTTCGACATCATCCGCTCAGGTGTGTTTTCTTCGTCGGAAGTAAATAATACCAATAGCAATCAAAACTACAATGATTACGATTGCCATTAGGATTCCAAGATAAACCGTAATCGGAATACTTGTTCCAGCGGATAAGCCCGCGGCGGGGAGCAGATAGGTTGACATGATATGGTTATAGTCGATTGTGTTAGCTAGAGTTGCTCTGCAAAGCACGATCATATCTGCTTCAGGAATTATATATAGCCGGAGACGCCCTCCTGCTACCGCACCATAGCTATGGAGCTGAGGAAAAACCCACCAGTGGTACCCAAAACAGGAGCTATCATCTACAAGGACATGCGGTAGAATGGATTCACTAATCCAGTCTGGATCTACAAGCTGTTCACCATCCCACTCACCATTCTGTAGATAAAGAAACGCAATTTTAGCGAAATCTCGAGTCGTAAGCTGTAGATTTCGCCCACCTTCGCTAATTCCTTGGGGACCACTTTGCCAGATATAATCAGAAATACCAAGTGTATCAAAGAGAGTGGAATTTGCGTATTCGGCAAGTGATAAGCCCATTGATTGATTGAAGATAGCTGAGAGTAAATAAGAACAACATATGGAGGCGTAAAATTCTTCTCCAGGATTAGAACTCATTGGGGCATCTAGAATTGGTTGCAGCCAATCAGATCCACTCATTTGGGGCCATATTGAACCAATATCGATACCTGAAGTCATGGTTAGTAAGTGCCGAATTGTCATTGCTTCTTTGCGATCATCCACATTGTCGATTGCTTGGCTCGAAAAGAAATCTAATACAAAGTCATCGATGCTTGTGATACAACCTTGACGAAGGGCTTGTCCAATCAAGATAGATGTAACACCCATGGTTGCATGTTGCCAATTAATCAAATCATCTACGCTGTATTCTTCTGAATATGATTCATAAATGATGTATCCGTTTCGGATTATTAGAAATGCTTGGATGGAATTAATTTTCCCGGTACTTGTGAGATAATCCTCCATGGCTTCAAAGTTAGAGGGATTAAGCCCCAGGGCTTCAGGTGAGGAGGTCTGCCAGCCGTGGGTAGGCCAATAATCCGGAGCAGCACGATAACTATCTGAGGAAGAGACCGGTTGAAAAAACAAGCAAGATACAAAGAGTAAAGCAAGAATAATTCCAGGGAGTGTTTTCGGATAATTCATTTTTTTCACCAGATTAGACTCCAGACCGAAGTGATTGCTCATAGAACTGGAGTTCACGTGAGGCATTTTGAACGCTCAGATTTTTATTCAACGGAACCAGTGACGATAATAAAGTACCATCATCCTGAATGAAAACGAGTAAATCCGAACCATTCAGTTCGCCAATATAAACGAGAACAATATTAAATCAAAAAGAAATAAACCATCAAACCTTCTTTTGATTGGATTGAGTTGTGTGTTCCATAGACAATGAACAGAAAAAACTGGGACGAAGTGGAGCTTGAAGAAGTACCATCCTCAAGGCATATCAAGCCATTAGTTGTTGTGCGATTTTAATAATCATTATCTTTATGGTGTTGGCTGATGTGGGTTATTTGAACTTCATTAGGCTAGGTTTAAAGTTCTACTATGCGTTATGTTTTAGTTAAGCAAAGAAATAATCGGATAACTATCCTGATGTATAGCTTGTGAGAAATAATGGCGCTACGTGATTTCCTTTACCCACATCTGGAAGTTCAATTGGTTCTCGCCCGTTCTTTGGAAGCAGATGAAGCACATGTTGGACGAGGCAGTCTTTCTAAGGAATATCAAGAGGTTGCAGCACGTATACGAATTGCTGAACGTGATGCACAACGACTTCAAATCAAAGAAGGCGATCATGTGGAAGTGAGTTCAAAAATTGGTAGTGTTGTTGTGGTTGCTGAACTTTGTGAGGAACAACCTGAGGGGTTAGTGGTTATGCCCCCAGGACCTTGGGCGTACGCAGTTATTGAAACAATGCTTCCTAGTCAAGGAACAAAAGTGAGAATTAAAGCAAATAAGGAAGCTTTAACTTCCATTGATAAATTGCCTTAAAGGAGCTTCAGAGGGGATTAATCTGGGTAATTATTGTTTTGATTTTTTAGAAGGTGTTTTTTGCGATCGTTTACCAGGGGTTTCTTGGCGAGTAATTTTTTTCTTATTTTGAAACTCCTTTTTTATCGCAGTTGAAAGAGGGTCAACTCGTCCTCGTTCAAATAGGAGATGTAATCGCCAATTCCTTCGAATAATGTCTTGGAGAGTCTGAACCCGCGTCTGAGCTGTTCGCCGACCAACCTTATCTTCGGCCCATTGATCGGATTTGGTTTGAGCTGTTGTTTCTTGTTCTTTAGGTGGTGCTTTGATGACCCGTTCGTAAATTTCGCTCCGAGGATTTTCCCGTCCAATGAGATGGTCATAAAACCTTCGTGCACGAGCCCTTTCCCAATCTCGCGCTTTTTCAATTTGAGAGAGGTGATAACTGTCACGGGTAACTTTCAGCACTTGTTCAGGGCAAGCATTTTCGCAAGCTCCGCAGAACACACAGATATCCTCGTTAATCGCGATTTTATTTTCATCCCCCGTGGGATAGATGGCCTTGGTTGGGCATATATTGAAGCAATTAACACAACCGGTAGGATCACATTTCTCAAGGTTTTGAATTTTGATTTCACCAGTTAGTGGTAACGAGACATCAAGGGCTTCATATGGACATTTTTCGGCACAAAGGGTGCAATCGACACACAGGCCATCATCGATGGTCATAGAGCCTTCAACTTCAGGATCTCTGATTTTTCGGGGTGGGGCTTTCTCACAGGTGACCTTCACGGCATCAGATGGACAGATGGTTTCGCAGAGACCGCAATAATCACATTGTGTTGTATCTACTCGGATTCCTACGGCTGGAATGAAATCCGGAGGCGTAGGTTTTTCTTCAGACCAATAGATGCTAATACATTCAGGACATAATAGTTCACATAAGCCACACCAAGTACATTTGTCTTCAGCAATGGCTATGGTGCCTTTTGCATCCGGCTTTCCATCAGCCACGCGTTTGGCAGCTTTGGGATCCTTATAAGTCACCAGTTTTGTTTTCGGAGTGACCTTCACATCCACAGTGATAGCATCACGTGGACAAAGTTTAGCGCATAATACGCAGGGTGCACACTTTTCTTCATCGAGTTGATGTTTGCCTTTAATTCGCGAATATTGATTGTCGGCAGGTATATCGTCGAAGCGTGCCTCTATTGCATTGAATAGACAGGCGGAGTCACATAGGCCACAAAATGTGCATTTATCTTCATCGATAAGTATGAGCGGAGCTCCTTCAAGACGCCCAGCTGCGATTTCTTGCACGGGACCCAAGGAGATGGCATCCCAAGGACAGGGAAGACAAAGGCTACAACCGACACACCGGGAAAGATCGTATTTGAGATTCTTATCGAGCAACGAGGTTTTCCAATTATAGCGAATATTCGTATCATCTAAGATTTCACTAGTCACTTTTGGTCGTTCACCAACAATGATACGATCTCGTTGCACTTTCGTCATATTCAGAGTCCCTTATCTTAGTTTTAGGAATCTTCGCCTATAACGCTTGTTACCGTCCTAGGAACAGGTTTGAATTCTTCGATGAATCTCCCGTCGACTGACGAAATATATGCTGGCAACAAACCCTAAAACAATGAATGCAAAAGTCAGCCCTATCATGACCATAGGGAGATTCACTTGCCTTAGATCAATAAAAGGAGGCGGTGCATCAGTAATTCGGATAAGCCAAGCTGTTCCACCTATGAATCCAAAACTAGACGTTGACCCAGCGAGAACCAAATCCCCGTCCCGACATTCAATAATTGAAAGACCGACATCG
>JABXGS010000119.1 GCA_016550425.1 archaeon | reverse complement strand
TGGAGCCATTCGGTCCAAATTTTTCCAATGTTTTCCAATGCTTGGGGGCCTACTGCTGGTGGACAACGGATTTCGGAAAGCCGGAAATTCGGATGTCCTGAGGGAGCCGTTGGAGGAGTCAGCTTGAAGAGGAAGGAACTTGCCGGCGTCGATGGACGAGATATACACTAACCACTGAAACAATTACAATAAGGGCTAATGTCCCTATGATGGCTGCTGTGATTAGTTCTCCATTTGGAGGAATATCTCCACCGACAATAACGCCCGCAGCGGGAAGGATATAGTTCTCCAAGAGAATGTTAGGTTGCATGCAATTGGTCGACGCTGTGAATACGACTACCATATTCAATGCGGGAAAGACATTGATAAATTGGCCAAGGTATCCTCGAGCAGAATATGCACCTATTAGTGGTGAGGTCCACCACTGGTAGCCATATCCTGTGTCCGAATCGAGTAATTCAAAGCTCGAGGTAGCGGTGGTGATCCATTCCTCAGGGACAACCTGGCTACCGTCCCAGGTCCCGTTGTTGAGGAAGAGGAATCCCAATTTGGCCATATCACGGGGGGTTAGACGAAGGCTTGCCCCACCAAAAGCATTGTGGTCTGGATCTTTGCCCCAATCGTAGTGGGTGATACCTAACGGAGTGAAGAGCTTGTCTTCAGCGTAGTCCTGTGTAAATTGACCTGTTGAGATATTGACAAGTGCGGAGAGTAAATGGGAGGCACCTGAGTTATAATACCATACTTCACCCGGGGTGTGAGCCATTGGCTGGTCTAACACATATTGGACCCAGTCAACACTACTAGTCATCTGTGAGAAGGAGTTAACCCCAGTATAGACGTTTTCATCCCAGTCGATGCCAGTGGTCATAGTCAGCAGGTGTTCAATAGTCATTGCTTCTTTGCGAGAATCCATATTGGCAATGGTGCGATCACTAAAAAAGTCCAGGACATGTTCATCGACACTGGTTATGTAGCCTTCTGTGAGTGCAATCCCAACGAGAGTGGATGTGAAGCTTTTGGTGCATGAAAAGATGTTTCTTCGAGAGTCGACACCATAACTGCCGTAGTAAGTTTCGTGAGCAATATAGCCATTCTTGATGACAATTGATGAGACCATGGCAAAGCCCCAGTCGATTGTATTAATGTATTCGTCCATTGCTTCAAGATAAGCAGCGTTCATGTTTTGGGCTTCGGGTGTTGAAGTTTGCCACCCGGTTGTTGGCCAATAATCGGGAACCCAGGGAGTCTGTGCTGGTGTTGCATATGTTGGTAGCGCAACTAGCAGTAGTACTAGTGTGGATATGCAAATCAGTGGAGTAAAACGCTTGTTTGTCATCCGCGTCCTTCCTTTGGGTACCAGCTGATTTCAGTTTTCGAATTCAGGTGTATATAGTCGTGGAAACCGGCAAGTTCGAAAAGTGGACTACTAATCGGAATCAATAACAAGAAACCGAACTGGCTGGTTCACTAATACTCGAAAGCCACTCAAAATACTTTCACAGATATTCAAAGGCTAGAAGCCAGCCTGAGCTAGCATTTCTTCTAAGCGTAGTTCACGAAGCCCTTTGAAATGCCGATAGGGGAAAAACACCAATGTTTCGACTGAATCGATCATTGATGCTCGTCGAAGAGCTTGATGGATTTTTTCAAATGCACCAACATTTTCCACGATGAATGTACTAAAGAGTAGTGGCTCTGAAGCTGAAGCATATGAGTACCAGTGCTCAACGGGATATTTCTCACGGAGCCAGGCGTCTAGTTCCGCTGGATTTCCTCTGTCTTCGTTATAGGTAATTCGTGCAGCGTATGAAATATTACCACTCGCGTTTAAATTCCAAAAACTTCGAAAATGCACGGGTTCATTGGAAGCTCTTTCTTCAGGTCGTATATTTTCACGAATTACAAAGGCGCGGGTCGTTGCTTTATTTCCACCGAGTTGATCAAGAACTCGACGAATCGTCCGAGCAGTTAATCCTGTTTCTTTGGCCAAATTCACAATGGACATGCGGGCATCTTTCCGAAGCTGGGCTAACACCTTTAGTTGCAGCGGTGTGAAAGTGACCTTTCCTCCCTTATCCGTAAGTAAGGTGTGAAGCTCTACTGCTGCAACACCCTCATTATTTCGGAGAAACCGGCTTAACTCATTCATCCCAGTTGCACCGTTATACTCGCCAAACGCGACGAGGTTCCCATTTGAAAGATATGCCGCTCGATGAATCATTGAGTTATTGCCAATAGTATTAATCAGAGATTCATCGTCATGGCTTCCATCCGTTTCGATGAACGCAACTAGCATTTCTGCGTCAATCATGCTGAGGCTAAGCCAAACTGTGAAGCGCTTTAGAACTCCACTTGTTTGGAGTTTTGTCACACGTTTCTTGATTGCGTTGGCGCTGATATCAAAGTCTCGAGCAAGGGCTTCATATGAAACACGGCAGTTTGCGTCGAGGGCGTAAAAGATACCTTTATCAATTAGGTCCATCTCAGACACCACGCAGCAGGGAAGACCTTGTAACCGAGCAGGGGAAGCCAGCTCACCCTACGAGACCAATCGTCCAGTGAAAGCTCTACTCGGAAGCAGCAAGTGTTCAAAGCTCCCTACTTTTAAACTAAATCATAGCTGCATTAAAACTCACGTAACCCCTCAAGGGGGAAGTAACATCTCAAACAATTCACGGCCAGGTGGCTTATCAATCACCTTAGATGCTGTCCAAAGGCAATCATGTTTAATCACATCGAGTGTAAATCCAGATCGGTGTAGCTGTAACAAATACTGAAGATGAGTGATCATTTGCGCTAATATTATCCCAAGCTTCTCGTGTTCTGAATCCTCAGCAATGTCTTCTGAAGCTTCGGAGCCGTTGTCTGAAGAGATATTTGGCAGCCACACTTCAACTTCAACTGACACTATGGAAGGAGTTTCTGAAGTCCGAAGCAAGAGAATACGTAAAGATGGACTTTGGAAGAGGGGTTGGACTGACTCACCCGATTCGTTTTGGATTGACGGTGAGTTAAGGGGCTTGGCAGTAAGTTGCTGGTATTTTTTCATCAATTGTTCGGAGTTCATTTTTAATTCCTGATTTTACCATACTTTGGTGTAATATTATTTCATGGCAACCACAGGGTTCGGAAAAAACCCAATGAGCGAAGGATGGAGGAGAAATTATTATACAATTGGTTCAGATTTCAATCCCCTATCGCAATATTGAAGAGAGTTTGGTCAGTATCCGGATTTTTTAAGGAGAAATCATTTGATACTCCTCAATGCATAGTGAGTAAGGAATTGAGAACATGACGAAAGAAACTGAAAAGCCCTGTTTATCTGATCTGGGAGGAATCTTCCAGTTATTTAGCGGAGTGCTTATACTAGGAGCCCAAGTTACCATTTATTTCGCCTTGACACCCTTCTTTGCCCTCATTCCCTCAGTTCCCATTGATATTCGACCACTCTATGAGCTGATAGGACAGATGCTTCAGATTATCCTAGTTGTAATGATCCTCTGTGGGATCGTAATCATTATTGCAGGAATCGTATCATTCTTCCGCAGTGGTACTATCGGGGGATTTCTATCTCTATTCTTTGGCATTCCAGTGATTGTAGCGGGTGTGTGGATGATCTTTGCAGTTGGTTTTTACCCAGGCTTAGCCCACTTTGCTGGTGCAGTCCTTGCCATGGTTGGAGGAATTGTTAGTATAATTCCAGCTATTCGTGGTCCCCCTAAACCAAAAACCCGCCGAGAAAAGGACATTGTGGACAGACAGAAGCGAAAGAAGTGAGAGCCAGATTTCGAACGGACAACTGCGCTTTTGTATAACTTCATAGTAATCAAGAAGCTGTAAGGTGGCCTACCATTGGATCTTGACATGATAAACGAGCAAATTGCCCATATCTCCGATGTATTTACAAATATTCTCCTCGATCGAGGCCTTTTAGAATCTCAGCTATTCCCTGTCAATGCCTACATTTCTCTATCCTGTTACAACACATACGAAACCCAGTACAACATTATGAAACAAGTGTGGGACCGGATAACACCTGAAGACCTTGCCAAACAAAGCAAAGTCTTACTTTCGGAAGTGCAAGGCCTTTCAATTATGTATCAGTGGCTGTACTACGGACTTGGTCGCATGGGGGTAATCTTCAATCAGTGTGATAATGATCCAAGGAAAGAACCCAAAACTAAACAAGAGGAATGGCGGTATCTTCTCGAACACTGGTACCGGTTAGGTACCCATTATTTCAACACAGGGAAACCCACCATTGAAGGGTCTGGATATACTAACTTAGCCTTTGGAGATGATGTGCTCAATTGGCTAAAAGATCGGCTCGAACCAGTATCTAGCCCTCAGGTTTCCGCTTTGCGGAAAGCCATTGGGACCGTCGACCTTTATGCATTCATGGATGAATGTGAAGCCCGCGCAAAAATCAGCGAACATGGACCCTATCCTTTAGAAAACAAGGAATCCCTCGTAATCACCGAGTATACACATTTGTATGATGGAAAGGAACCCCTATGGTTACCGTGGTCAGAAACGGAGACTCCGCTTCCTACAGCCTCCCTAGGTGTAGCGATGACATTGAAGGGTGTGAAAGCGAAGTTCAGTGACACAGGAACCATGACCCTTGATCCAGCTGAATATGGAGAGCATGTCCAACAAATGGTAGCCTATACTAAGAGTGGTAATAAATTGAAAGAGTTAGGCCTCGATGAGCTTTCTGTATATGCAACTGCTGCTAACGCCTCTCAAGAGGAATTATTCATGCGGTTTGCAGACTGGGATAAACAAGAACGACTCATTGCTGGTGCTAAAGCGTATATGCGCGGATTCGCTCGATACACCAATCAAGTGGGGATTACCGATCAAATTGACTGGGACCTGACCTCGCATTCCACGGAAGAATATGTCCCCTATTTTATGACTCATGATGGGGATAACGCCTTTACCCGTATGTTTCGCTCTCCAGAAGACCGGGCAAAAGATCCCACCTTCTATAAACTCCCAGAATCTTAAGCGACCCAAAGGAAACCCTCGAAAAATGAAAGCCTTCAAAAATGAAGATGACTACTTACATAAACCTACTAAACACACTGATTGGCGGGAGAGCTTCTACTTCAATTGGGTAGACCTGAAAGCTCAAGTCAGTGGATTCACCACCATTGGAATTGTCCCCAATGTACCACGCCGAGAATTTGTCTTTGCCCTCTTTGTGGACGGCAGGCCCGAGTTCTACTTCACAGAAACCAAAGAATCGATACCCACCGAATTCCATGCCGCCATGGGTGATGAAACCTTGGTCTATGAACTCGTGAAACCGCATACTGATTGGCGAATCCATTATACTAATCCCCGACTCTCCGCCGAAATCCAGTGGCAAAGCCGATTCCCACCCGGCGATTTTGGGAAAGGAAGTGGCACCAGCTGGGGTCGCCACTTCGAGCAATCCGGACATATCAAAGGTCATGTTAAGTATCCTGATGGACGCGTCCACCACTTTGCAGGCTTGGGGCAACGGGATAAAAGCTGGGGAGTTCGCAACTGGCATATCGACCAGTGGTTTGCCTTACACGCCCAATTCGACGAAATGATGATCGGTCTTCGTATTGACACTGTGAAAGGTAAAACACACCAAGCTGGAATAATCAGTTCAGAAAAAGAAAACATACCAATAGTCAAAGCATCATTTGAGACTGAATTCGAAGAGGAAGCTATCCAAAAACCCGTGAAAGCAATAACAAAGGTAGTAGATACCCAGGATCAAACCTATACAATCATTTCTAAGCCCATTCATCCAAATGCTTTTGCCCGATATGCCCGACCCTATAAGTCCGGAGAAACTGAATTGTTTGAAATAATGGTTGTCCATGAGTGTGAAGAACTCAACGAAACCGGCACTGGACTCACCGAATGGCTTTTCACCCATCCCTAGCCTTAAATCGGTTATATCCCTGAAATTAGTCGTATGAACGAAGACCGTAAAATTAGGAAGACAAGAGGAAAGAATACAAGAATTCCAACGATTATCAAACTGCCAGTCCCCAACGTAAAGAGTTGAAACTGCGAGAGCATTTGAGGGACACTAGTCGAAATATAATCTACGAAACTGGCATCTACCACCATGGCATTAACTGCGTACGAGAAATAAGATGAGCCTAGATAGTAATGAGCTAACTGTCCGGCTTTTCCCACTGATTGTTCCATAACTAAATAGCCATAATTTGAAGCCATCATTACAATTTGCGAATCAACCAGATCATTAGGTAATCCTGTTATATGATACCGGGAAACCCAAGAGTAATCAACGAATTTCTGAGTATAGTATTGAAATCCTCCTATCAAGTAATCATATTCGGCCCAGAATACTTGTAAATTATCACTTCTATCAATCGATAGGCTAAGACGATAGATGTTTTCGTCTTCTGAGAGAACCCTTCCGTCACAAACTAGGGCAAGACCATCTTGGCTGTTATAGATTTCATAAGCTAAATGAATATTCTCTTGAGAATCGATTGCAGCAGCCCATGTATCATAAACCTCTGAGATATACAGGCTAGAAATCGTCCAATTGCCACCAATATTGCTTGCTTGATAAAATTCGTCTTCTGGTTTGAAGAGGATAGAAACACGCCCGTCCCTACCGGGGAGGAGTTCGAATAAATGTTCAGTCCCATAAGGAAATTCAAGAGCCACAAATACGACCTGGGGCGGATTTTGTGAGCCGACTTCCCAGCACATTAATTGCCAGGAATCCCAAAATTCGAGAGGGTCAAGGAATTCAATCCATGCAGCATAAAGGATTCCATCTATACTGTACGCGAGTTGAAAATGTGTAATGTTGAATCGCTGTAAGAGTTGTTCCGGTTGCCCCCAGACTACACCATCATTTAGAATATAGTAAGCAGAGCCAACCATGTCATAATAGTCTTTTTTCACATCTAGCCAGCCTGCGGCCATTTCGCCTGAATAACTACATGCCAAGGTTGTCTGTACATCCCAAGGAGGTGAATAGATGAAATAATTGTAGGGATTTGAAGTTCGAACGAGATCTGAAAGGGGCAGCTCACGAAACCAAGTCTCATCATGATAAGTACGGTGCTTAATAATAGCCCGTAAGGATCCATTCTCGAGTCGTAGGCCATCCGCATAGATAGCATGGAAATCACCTCCAGCGTCCTGAGCTATTTGGACATTATTCGGTTGGATGTACGGGAATTCAGATAACCGGTAGAGACTTGGAGAGTAGGTTAAGAAGAGGAAGAAAAAGAAGGCAATTGCAAGTCCTTGTATTGTTCCATAAGCAAGTTGCTTCTTAGTAGTTTGGGATAGTACAATTCGTCTCATTCGTTCATTCCCTCCGAAGGTGAATCATTTTCAGTTGGTTCATCTTGGAACCAAGGCGATGCGATACGCCGATTCGACCATAAAAACCATAATAGAACGCCGAAGACGATGAGTATGAGAAAACTACCAATAAATATTACAAAGATGAATATCAGATATGAAAACCCTATGAGAAAAATAAATAGAAATGAGCAGGCGTTGGCAATTACAACCCCAGCAAGAAGCATGATTGTTGAAAATTGCACTCCAGTGTATTGAATGGTTATTCTGTTGTTAAATACAAACCACCTCCAACCTTGGTGCCAAATAAAGAATTCCAAGAGAATGGGAACCATAAAGAATCCAAGAAAAACACCAACAGGATTCCAAAATAGATTCACAGCTTGTTGGAGGATATCAAAGTAATATGGCATTGGGAGCACCCAGATTAAAGCCCCGTAGATAACCAAGGCGACACCGAACGAAAGAGGTGTGCTTAGGATTTGTACAAGCCCCATCCATCCGACAAGTGGCATGAACTGCTGCCTAACACCTTGTCGATACAAAATGACCGTCCAGGCGATTGATTCGAGGAAGGCACTCCATGCCCAACTAGCCAATAGGCTGGTAAAGAAGATTAAACCAGGTGGGAAACTATACCCGAAATTCAGCATTGCAGTCAGCAATCCCCTTATCCCTCAATAAGTGGGTTCGTACATGCTTTTAATGGTAATTCCACATTAATTAGTTTATGATTGGGGAAATTCAGCAAGGTCATTGGACGTGATTGGATTTGAGTTTGGATGAGTACAAAAAGAAACGTGATTTTTCAAAAACCCCGGAACCTGAACCAGAGGTAAAACCAGGTGATGGTCAATTATACGTGATTCAACGGCATCAAGCTCGAAACCTCCATTGGGATTTGCGATTAGAGCGGCAAGGAGTTTTGGTGAGCTGGGCTGTACCAAAAGAACCACCTACCAAGAAAGGCATACGACGGTTGGCAATCCAAACCGAAGATCATCCGATTGAGTACGGGTCTTTTGAAGGAATGATTCCCGAAGGCGAGTATGGAGCTGGACAAGTCGAACTGTGGGATACGGGGACCTTTGAAGTGGAGAAATGGGAAGAGAATGAGATTATTGTGTTAATTCAGGGAAAGCGATTAGGGGGACGATATTGCCTGATTCGTTTCAAAAAAGTCGAAGATGGATGGCTGTTCTTTCGGTGTGGGGAATAATTTTTGTCGGAGAATTGTCGTGAGAGGGGCAATCTTTTAGCCTTTGACTCCTCTTTCTATGATAGGTTCTAGTTAGTTTTCGATTGGAGAGAAGCTATCAGGTGAAGCTGGTCAGCTACGCAACGGATGCCGGACCGCGTGTTGGATGTTTGGATAATGGAGAGGTAGTACCAACGCCTGGTATTCCAGATATGATAGATTACCTCAAGGATGCAAGTTTAGAATCAACGATTGAAGCAGCATTGAAAGGTCGAATTGGTGCAAAGCCTGTTGAAGAAATGAAGTTACTTGCACCTCTACCACGACCTACGAAAATCATTGCTATTGGGCTAAACTATAAGGACCATGTGAAAGAGACTGGGCGAGAGATACCCCAAGCACCTGTTCTCTTTTCAAAACCCCCCACAGCAACAATAGGACCCGACGATACCATCATCCTTCCTAATCAGGCCAAGCAAGTCGATTATGAAGTCGAATTAGGAGTTGTTATCAGCCAAGGTGGAAGAAATATTCCTCCAGATATGGCCCTGGATCATGTTGGGGGATATACTATCGTAAATGACATATCCGCACGTGATTTCCAATATCGAGATGGCCAATGGTTCCGTGGAAAAAGTTTCGATACTTTTGCGCCTATGGGTCCCGTTTTGACTCTACCTGATCAACTCCCGGATCCACAAAACGTTCGATTGAAGCTACGACTCAATGGGAAAACACGACAAGATAGTTCAACCTCGAAGATGGTGTTCAGTGTTGCGGAGTTAATTGCAGATATTTCTCAAGTACTCACCTTAGAGCCAGGTGATGTTATCGCCACTGGAACACCTGCGGGAGTAGGCTTCGCTGCAAAACCCAAACCAGTCTTTTTACAATCAGGGGATGTAGTGGAAGCTGAGATTGAAGGAATCGGGATTTTAAGCAACCCCGTTACCCGAGATGGCACTCAGGTTGAATAAGACCAATTCCACTAATTTTCATTCTCATCGCTTGATGTGTAATCGAGTAGGCGTTTCTGTTGTTTAGGAGGTTTCCGATCGCGTGATTCTAGAGTTTCTTCAGTCGTGTCATTAAATGGCTGTGCAATCTCATCGGAGAGATAAGCATCAAGGGGACGAGATTGCTGTTTGGGAAATTCAATATCTAATGGAACAAGAATTTGTTCAAAGGCCATTTCGAGTTTGCGGATGTAGTCAGGAATATCGATTTCATCTTTGGTAGCCATATGTGTGGGTTTCACTGTGAAAGTGCGTGCGCCATATCGGAAGGGATTAACCTTGACGAAGCGGACTTCGTCCCGTTTTTTCACTTTAATTCCTTTATCACTTAGCTGTTGTAGAGCCTGATATGGTTGTGCCAATGCTGTACCTTTTTCCCGCTCTTTGTCCCCTTTCCACACTTTGACCCGATACTCCATTTCATCAACTGCAAAATCGCGTCGGCGAAGCCGTGTAATTTCTCGTTGCAAGATGCCTACAATTTCTAGTTTTGCATCTTCCAATTTGGCGGGGTTTTCGACTAAGGCAAGAGGTTTGACGGCTTCTAAGAAGATTTCTCGAAATCGTGGTGGGGTACTGGACTTTCCTAATGTAATTCCTTTAATGTCAGGTTTCCCATCCTGGAGAATGCCAAAATAGGCTTTTTTCGCTGAGCTGAAAACACAGAGCTTGTATACTACATCGATGGCGAGTTTGAGTTTCAGTTCATCTTGAACGATGTTGATTAGCCAATCAATCTGCTTTGAGTTAGGATTGTCCAAAAAGATAGAATCTGTATCACCATAGATAGGATGCATGCCGTGTTCAATGGCGAAATCCCAGGTTGTGCGTAATGACCATCGACCGTATGCCATCATTGATTCGGCTAATGGAGGACTTGCCAGACCTTGGATGCGAATGGTGACCCCGCCACTGCTGACAAGAAGAAATTTCAAAAGATCAGAAATGGTTCTGGCTTGGGTACGTTGCTTTTGAGGTAAATTCATTTGTCGACTGCGCGGTTTGAACCAATGGATTCGGAGGTCTTTGAGAGCCCCGATGAGGGCACTGAAAATTCCTCGTCGTTGGTTACATACATAATGAGGTTCATCGGGAACTGCATGGGTTTTGCAATCATCATGTTCACAGTCCATAGTTTCATAGGAGAGGTTGTATGTATCAATAAGGCTAGGGTAGAGAGATTCAAAGTCTAAGACGGTCATGTTGTAATAGGTGCCTGGTGTGGGAGCAATGGTTAGAGCCCCTTCGACACGGTGGGGTTTGTGACCTTTGGTTAGGTCATCTGGATTGGGTATTAAGATGCCCAGTTTTCGGTAGGTTGTATGAAGCATGGACCGGATCCATTCGGAGACGCTTCGGCTGGTCAGTGCCCGTCTAAAAGGGATGTTAGCAATTCTTGCGAGCATGCTTGCCCATAAAATCTTAGATTCATCATAGGTTGTATTCGATGTAAGTAGAGATTGAGGAATTTCAGGCACAGGTTGAACGGCATATCGGAAGTATTCTTTCAAGAAAGCAAATTTTAATGGATCTTGGTCCGCAGTCTCTGCGAAGAGAGTATCGAATTCATCGAGCTCTGTGCTGGGAAGATGTAAATCGAGAGAGTAGCCTCTTTGTGATTTCATATGGGGGCAGCCAAAACGTTGGTTCTGATCATAGACATAACTTAGACCTGGATCGATGTTTCGTTCCCATTCACGGTCTAGGCGAGTCTGAAGAGAGGAAGGGACCCGCGCAACAGTGATGAACTCGTCTTTCATTAGTTCCTTTCGTTGAACAGCTTCCCCTAACGTTGCCGGTTGAGCATAGAAGTAGGGCTCAAAATCCAATTTGATGGTGGTGAGTTTTTGACTAGCGGAGTCAAGGAAGGTTAGCATAACTGCGTGATCGGTTTCGGAATAGACCGCGTCTAATAACCAGAAGCGATTATCCGACATTCCTTATACACCTAGCCAGCTTGGAATGGGAGTTCCTTTGGTTTTAACCTTACCCTAATCGCTACAGGTAGATTGGAAGGATGGCGGCCATGAGCCAAGAGAAAAGAAAGGCATTGAAGAAGACTGCAATATAGAAGCGGTTACTTAAGCGATAGGACCAGGCAAGGTATGTTGTGGAAACAGCGTACATGGGGATGAAAATCCAGAGGAACAGAAGGTAAAAACCCATAAATCCAGAGATAAAGGGACCACCGATTATGAAACTCATTACGGTTTGAATGAAAAGGATGAACGCCATAATGAGAACTTTGATGAAAATTGCTTTACTTGTCCACCAGGTCTGAGTGTACCACCACTTCTCTTGTGGTTTCGTACGAAGATAGCCCATGATCCAAAGTCCATCAATGAGGGTCACAGGAAGCAAGAGGAAGAAGTATAGTGGAACAAAGAGGGCACGCAGAGGTGAGAGGGCTTTCAAGAAAGGGAGAAACACTCGGAAGTCTAAGGCTAAGTATAGGTCAACAGGAATAACCCAAAGGTACAACCAGATAATTCCGATCAGCCCTAATAGGAAGCCAATAGAGAGGGTCATTATTAGCGATTTGATGCCGCCATTCTTTAAACCATTAAAGCCACCTAAGTCATTCCATGAAGGAGGATCTTCTTTTCGTTGAAGGAAGAATTTAATGCAGATGAGAAGAAGGAAGGCTACTAATCCCCCCAGAAATAACCCTAAGACAACGGGCAATCCTAGGCTTTGTGGATAAGTGAAAGGAAGGTTAACCAATAGCATGGCAAATAGGGCTAAAAGACCAAGTACTCCATAAAGAAGACCCATTGCCAGATAAAGTGGTGTTTTGGCAAAATATCTTGAATTGGGTGAGTGTTGAATTCGACGGAATGGTTTGAATTGAATCAAGATTGTGAAAAGGGCCAGAGTTGATAATACCGCACCAAGACAGGAAATAAGGCCACCTGCCACCCACATGGGATAAAGGAGAAGGGTGCTTGGAATCCAATAGGCATCAGGGGTTCCCTTCAAACTGGTCATGAGCCATTCTGTGGTTGCGCTGATACAAGTTGGATCTATTGTTTCGAACAGATGATTAGTGGGAGGGAGAATGACCATTCGAGCGGTTCCGGTTGCAAAGTTTCCGTAAAGTTGTCCTGGAATGACAGGTGTAGTGGTGTTAAATGGAGTGGCAAGCGAGTTTAGTAATTCTGGGACATCGAAAAGTTCATCATATAATCCTACAACCACAAAGATATTTCGTGGAACCGAAGCATTGGCCCAAGTTGCCATATTACTACTACCGCCTCCAACAAGAACCAAGCTATCGACGGGTGTAGAAGTCTCGTTTAAGGTCTGGATGGCAATTCCTGCACCCATGCTGTGACCTACCATACCAAGGGTGCTGACATAGGCAAGTCCGTTTAGATAGTCTAGGGCGGCTATTCCTCCTTGATCTGTATTTGATCCGACACTGGGTCCTGAATTTCCATGTCCGACAGCATCGATTGTAAGAACCACAAATCCCCGTCGGGCTAGTTCGATGCCAAAGGCCATTACCCATTCCTTTGATTGAATAACACCATGAATCACTACAACTCCCGGTAATGGAGTCGCAGGTGTAGCAGCAAGAGGTCGCTGCAGAATCCCAGAAATTGACACACCCTCGGAAGTCGTGAGGGTAATTTCAGTGGCTTGGACTGTGCCTAAGTTGTTCTGAGCCCCCCAAGCGAGAGCTATTCCACTTATCATCATAAGGATGCTAAGGATGAAAACAAGATAGCGAGGACGTATTCCT
>JABXGS010000118.1 GCA_016550425.1 archaeon | reverse complement strand
CAAATGGAACTCGAACAGAAAACCGCCGCAACAATGACTGCCACGCTTGGGATCTTCATGATTGTTTTCATAGCTGTGCTTCGGGAAGGTGTGGAGACCGTACTGTTCCTCGCTGTACTGCCCCTTAGTGAAGGCGCGATTTGGCTCGGGGCCTTCTTAGGTTTTGCAGTGGCAATTGGGATTGCCTACATCTATTTTGCTGGAACAAAACAATTCAGTCTCCGAACGTTCTTTCGAATCACCAGTATTTTTCTTATCTTCTTTGCTGCCGGAATGATTGCTTACGGCATTCATGAATTACAAGAGGCAGGAGTCGTTCCAATTCTCATTGAGCATGTTTGGGACATTAATTTCATACTCTCTGAAAACAGCCCCCTCGGATTAGTGTTGAAAGGGCTGGTAGGATATAATGGGAATCCGTCACTGATCGAGATTACTGCGTACGTGATAACTCTAACTGCATTGTTCATCTATTTTGCCAGGCACTATCAATTCCAACCCCCATCACCCCAACTCGAAACTACGCAAGCGACTATCAATGAACAAACCTAACCTGCGTTCTCACCATCTGGGTAAACCAGTGTCATTAACAAATTTGGGTTCAGTTCAAAGACTACATTTTAACAAATAGCAGGTCATTTTTGGGTCTTTGAGAAAACTGCTGGGAATTTATGTAAAATTGATATACTATATAATTTATATAGTTGGCTGGCAAGCCTAGTACTCGTCAATGTTACCACACTATTGGAGACTCCGTCCTCTTGTTATTCGTTACCCTCACCCTTCCCATCATTGTATTGCTCATTCTGGCATTTATTACAGCCTTCGCGATTGGATCTAATGATAGCACAATGGCCAGCCTGGTAGGCGCAAAAGTGCTTTCGTCGAGGAACGCGGTAATATTAGGCGGCATCCTATTGATCATTGGAGCAGTGGTATTGGGTCAGGGAGTGAGCACAACGATAGGGGCAGAGATGGTCACCCAACCGCTTTCTGTCGACCTCGTGTTTGTTATTTCGCTAGCTATCATCGTGTGGATGCTATTCAGTGCGTCCCGTGGTTATCCGATTTCCGCGACTCATTCAATTGTTGGAGGCATCATTGGGATTGGACTTTTAGGAACGTTGGGTTTGGGTACGCCCTTGGTTCGGTGGGACACCGTCTCCATCATAATTCTTGGCTGGGTCCTGAGTCCGATTCTTAGTTTAGCAATCGCATATTTTCTCCAATGGTTCGTTCGGCGATCAGTTCTAATGAAGAGCCGAGGATTAGCTGATGTACAGCGAAAAGAGCAAATCTTTGGCGTGTTGCTCCTGGTGATGATCATTATCATCTGCTTGAGTCGGGGAGGAAATGATGTGGCTAAGGCGATAGGTTTGCTAACGATTTTTTTCATGGCACCCCCCGCTTTTTCATTATTGTTGTTCCTTGGCGGGTTGGGTATGGGTATAGGATTAATCATTTTGGGACGCCGCGTAGTTAAGACGGTGGGAGTTGAGTTGACCGAGTTACGTCCCAGTGCGAGTTTTTCATCGGCAACAGCAGGGGCAATTGTGCTGTTAGTAGGTACTATAATGGGGATTCCTCTCGCTGCAACACACATTCTAATAACATCGATAATTGGCGCAAATATGGCAAATCAAGTCCCCTCAAATAAACGAGTTTTACGAAAACTAATCTTAACCTCTCTTCTCACTGTTCCTGTCTCAGCAGTTCTGGCAATCTGCTTTTGGGGAATATATCAAATCACTCTCTCTTACGTACTTACCGCCCTTTGAATTATCTCTGATTGAAACAAAGCTCCGAACAAAAGAAGCTAATCTGGGCAGAAGACGTGAAGAACACATTAGTTTACGTTATTGGGTCTCATTTTATTTGTTCGAGTTTCTGTAACATCTGCAGACGATACCGCTCTAAAGCAGTTCTTCCTTCTTGGGTGAGTTGGATGAGGGTGTGGGGAATTTTATCAATAAATTCTTTGGTGATGCTGACATAGCTGGCGGTTTCCAGCTTGCTTAGGTGGGAGGAGAGGTTTCCCCGTGTGAGCCCAGTGCGGCGTAAGATGAACAGGAAATCCGCACTCTCAACTTCTTTGAGGACGGTCAAGATTTTGAGCCGTGCTGGCGAATGGACAATTGGATCAAGATCATCCTCAATGAATGGTGCCGTTGAGGATTCAGGCGAAGGCATGTAAATTCTCACCTTCAGCGGGATCAATGGATTCAACAGGATAGCGGTGCAGGAACCGGAGAAAGAGGACCGTACCGGACAAGAGGCCAAGGAGTCCAAATACAGCAGTTTGGATCGCCAAGGTTGTGAAAAATGCCGCGTAAGCGCTGGGAAAGCTGAGATTTAACCAGGGCACGATGACTCCGATGACTGGAAGCAGCAAAGCGAATAGGTAGTAGCGACCGATGTGGTACCTGTGAGCAATGACAAAAGGTCCAATGGATATCAATACACTCATCGTAACAGGCGCAATCCAGATCAACCAGAAGAACAGCCCAGCATAACTAGAAAGGAGAAATAACGCCATAGGAGGGAGAAATAGCAGTATAATTGCGAAGACAAGAATAAGGACGACTACGCGTGTACTCATTTTCTGATAGGGCTTGGGTTTGACATATCCCGCTCGGGGATACACCCATCGCTGCTTTGCTCTTTCAATGAGGGGAAGATAAAACAACGGATTGAGCGTAAGTATAATAATCCACAAAAATGTGACATTGTACGCAAGCAGGGTGCATAAGGAGGCTATGCCTAGGAAAATTATGCCCATGAAAAGATCGGCCAGTCCATCTTCATAGTAGGCTCGTTGAACTTTACGGGCGAGTTCATCTAATTTCGTTGTGGTTTCCATTTTATACACCTTAATCTTTTTTAGCTACGTGTTTAAACTGGTTTGCCCTTCAAACTTGTTTGGAAAAACAACTTAATAAAGGTTTGGTTGCAGACACAGAGACTACTACCTCTGAACTTGAAGCTAAATGGCTGAGAGCTTCTGCGAGTTATCATGGTTCCTGTGATTTTAAGAATGAAATCCAAATCGGTCAGGGGCTGTTGATGAGTTGGAGTAAAATTACATTCCGTACCCACCGGGCGCCCGCGGACGGATATAGCTCACAGCCCTGACCCGGGTATGAAGTCGCCGTGCAATCATCGTTGGAATACGTTTCATCCGCTGGGAGAAATGCGAGTCGTGGCCCATCGGTCCAGTTAGGGGGGAGGCTAGTGTTGTACTGGAAGGCTAGGATGAAATCGCCTTGTAGCTGGTACCAACTGGAGTTGGGATACACATTGGCATACCCATAGGATTGCTGGTACTCATCAACGGCTTTAACAACAAGGCCCTGATTCGAGTTGATTCCTCCCACGAGGTCTAAGAGATCACTGACGAGGACTCCACGATAAACCCCGTACCCGTGAAGATTGCCGTACTGGTTTTCAAATTGTCCAAAGCGCTCGATCGACGCCAGACTTTCGAGGTCATGGAGACCCAGAGTCATACTGAAATTAGCGGCATTCCGCAGTTCCACAGCGACAGGAAGGAGCGGGACTTCCACAGGTTGAGGACTTAGGGTTACTTCCTCGGTGGCAATCGTGACCAGCACGTAATGGTGGAAGCCTCCTTGGCTGGCTGGGGCAACAAGGGCCGCACCAGCGCCGCCACTGATGAGATACGGAATTTCTTCATGCACCGTAGTGTTAAACAGGTGGATATGCCCGTTCATAACCAAGGTAACCTGATATTGGGTCATGAGGGCAAGAAAGGCATCGGCTTCCTGACCGTCTAGAAAACCATGGTCATTGCTAGGACGTGGGTCAACTGCTGGGACATGTGTATAGACGATAATGGGGCGTGTGTCCGCTTGTTGTAATTCTCTTTCGAGCCAGTTGAAGAGCGTTGCATTCACGCCAAGGGAAGATGAATCCACACTAATGAAGCACATGTCATTATAGGTAAAGGCAAGATTCTGTGGTCCAAAATAGCGGGTGTAGTGGGTGGTCCCATTGCCCTTAACGTCATGATTCCCAGGCGTCGCATACAGTGGCACTTGCAGCTCTTCTAATACAGCTGCCACCGCGGCATACTGGCTAAACTCGCCTGACGGGGTAATATCACCGAGGTGCACTGCAAAATCAACCTCTCTCAGATTGACATCCTCGACAATTGTGGCCAGCGCCTCATTGAAGCCTTGGCTATCTCCAAATACTGCAATCGTTACCTTGTTTTCATCTATTGGTTGGGTGCTTAACGACAAATGGTGCACACCTGCTGAGAGGGAAGGAAGCCGGAGTTGTAGAAAGGTCGCTGCACGATGCACAATATGCGTGCCCGGAGGCAAGGCTTGCAACTCAACTCGATCGCTGGCAAGATTCTGGATCGTGAGAAGCTGACTAGCCAGAATCGCTCCATTGGGGACACCGAGTGACAGACTGAGCTGCGGAGTGTCGGCTCGGACGCTTATCTGTCCTGGTGAACTATCGAGTAGATGTCCCCCCTCCACTGACACCTGAGGAACTGAGATAGTATGGACGAAAATCCACCAGCCACTAACCACCAGTCCAGTAATTAGGATGATGGAAATGGTGAGGATTAGACCCGATCTTCGAATATGCATCAACATGCATATCTAGTGATGGTGAAAAAATCTTTCTAATCTTTGTCAACGGACGTGATTCCTAGTCTACTTCAACTTCTCTCAGTGCATATTACTCGGATAGTATCATAGCCCTCAAATGAAGTATCGGCTATTGCCCCAGTGATGGTCAAGGTCACCTCACCTTCAGTGAGGCCTAAGGTGATTCGTATGTAGTCTATTACGGCCGCGCGGTTGAATTTCACCATTAGGATGCCGTCTTGGAAATCACCCCATTCTGCGGGAATTTCTCCTTCGAGAACGATTGTGGCAATGACAATGTCAGTAATCAGATAGCCTTCGGGTGGTGTAATGTTAGCGGTTATCCATTCTCCTTGGCTTCGCAAATTAAGAGTGTCGGGGTCGATATCAATGGTAGCGGGGATTGTGGATTCAATAATTTCACCCAGATAGATGTGCCGCCCATTTGTCCACACAATACGATTTTCATGAATTTCTGGCTCACTTCCATGTCCTACGAAGATTTCAACATCGAGCGAAAGATCGTAGAGGTATACTTCGGATCGACCATTCCGGAGATCCGTCCAGACGATACGATCACCATATATCGCAGGATCTCCCTGTCGTGCTTCGTGAGAGGTTATTTGCGTATCGATTCCCGTTGATAGATCATGGAGCCACACATTTCCGGTTTGGGGATACGAAGTGGAGTATTGCCCTTCGAAGGTAACATATTTCCCAAAAATTTTCGGAGTTAGTTGATACTCATCATCGTTTGTAATGATTAGTGAGGTGTCAGTCGCCAAGTCATAGCCCCAAATATCCCAGGGACCGTTTGTGTGGTCTTCCCAGACCACGATGTCTTCAAATATGTCGGCGCGATACTGAATTTGGGTCGAAGTTGCGATGGTTTTTCCGGAACTGGATGCGAGATCATAGACATAGATGCCTTTGGGAGACGATCGGTAGTCGGTCCATACAACCCGGTTTTCATAGATTGCAGGAAGAGTCTGGCTAGCATCACTAGGATCAACTGGGATATCCCCGGTTGTAGTGGCTAGGTCATACATGTGGATGTTATGGTCGCTCCAATCTTCCCAGACCACGACGTTGTCATAGATTGCAGGATAGAATTGATGAACGTCGTCGGTCGTGAGTGGCAGGGTTGAACCTGACTCCAAATCATGAACCACAATATCCCAATCCAAACCGATACCTTCCTGCCAAACGATAGTATCCCCAAAAATTGTGGGATGAGACCTGTAGGAAAGGTCTTCGGTGATTTGGGTGACTTCGATTGTGAGTGGTTGACCCTGCACTACTTGACGTGGATTTAAGCAGAGAAAACCAGCTGTGATAAGGAAGAGCACAAAGACTGTTTTCCATTTCATAGTAATGCCTCCAATTGGTGTATTTGCCAATTGCCTCTGCTTCCCCTATAAATGACTGTAACCCACACAGGTCACAAAAACGCCTGAATTCCTAATTTTTTCACCGAAATAGAACCCAATGAGGGAACACCCTACACGTTATCCTCCTTGAGAAAAAAAGTACGAGGCGGGAAACCCCGCCCCTGAACCTCACAGAGAATTTGTTGTTACCAGAGCAGGTAGAAGTAATCAAAGAACACGGTCTCACCGTTGTACCTATATTCGAAGGTGTGGAGATCATCTTCTGTTTTAGGTAGCAGGTCATATAACTCGCCAGGATGAAACAGTACTTTGGGCTCTCGATAGTACCAACGGTTGAGGTAGTGATCAGGTCGACATGTATGCTGGATTGGATTACCAAGGTCTTCGAGGGGTATGCCATCAATGAAAATTTCGATGACTAGTGACCTAAAGAACGTTTGCGCCTGTTTGATGTTAGTGACACCAATTTCGTTGTCGTAAGGAATAGCTCGTGTGACGCCACCAACGATAAGTGGGTCACCGGCATAGTAGGTGGGTCCTAGCCAGCCTGATCCCCAGTAGACTCCAAACCAGGAGTAAAATGGCATAATCACTTGGCGAGCAAAATTACTCTCGGAAGACCATTTGAAGGCAGCATTCGGGGCTGCTTCATAAATAGCAACCGCAGGAGCATTATGCCAGCTCTGCAAATCGCCTACTGAGAGCCCACCTGATTCTGCATAGGGATCAGGAATAACATCCGGACCCACTACAACACGAAGATAGTACTCAACACCTGGATCAGGTGCCCAAAAGCCCTCAACCCAGATGTACACTTCAGTTGGAGTGGCAAAACCACCCAAAAACGCCATTTCTGGGTTATTTACCGAAGCTCCCTGGGCTAGGAAGCCCCCATCGAATACGTAGAAATCAAGGTCATAACCAACACCGGTAGGCTCGTCCCATCCCATTTCGATTTTCACTTCAACTCCGTCAGGAATCATCACGACATGAAGTTGTAACTCACCTTGGGTGATTAATTCTGATACATCGTAAATCACTGTTTCACTGGCAGCCACCGAAGGCAACATCATTCCAAATCCAAGGACACTACTGAACAGAAACACTAGTGTAAGCATTCTAAGTTTGTGTGATATTCTCATATTATCCCTCCCAAAAGTCACCCCTCCAATTGCAAGAGGGCGCCAATTGGGTGCTTGCCTTTTGCCCATGCCTCCGCTATAAATGACCGTAACCCAAACAGGGCACAAAAGTACCAAAAATCCCCATTTTCCTTCCCAAATTGAACCTGGAGACTGAATACTTGTAACAGACACACGGAAATAACTGCAGATTTTTTTGATGAACAAAAAAGTGAAGAATAGATTCGAGAGGTGACTGAAGGGTTTTAATAGCATGACCAGGGGAAGGTAACGCGGAGGGTTTCAACGGAATGCTCTACATTCTTGAAACACCAATACATTTTGGACTTCTCCTGATTGGTTGGATCATCCTGCTAATCGCTATCCTAGTTGGGTTCTCCAATACTACCACCAAGGAAAAACGACTGGTCAACCCCTGGCTTAACTTCTTGACTTTCTTCTTTCTATTCTTCACCTTCTCCATCCTCCTAACCATGATCAATCAACTCCCCGCAGCCGCCACCGCAGATCAACTCATGCCCTACTTCATGGCCTTATGGTCATGTTACGCCATCTACGGCTTCTTTGCAGCCTTCTATTCACTCGACACTGAACATCTCACAGCCCCACTCTGGCTTCGCTACCTACTCCTTATTGGCACGATTACCTTCCTCGCTTCAATATGGCTCCTAGTAACCCCTGCAACCATCTTCTTGGCCTTCGACGGGGCTATGAACTGGCTCGCCATGCCCCTAGCACTCCTAGCTTATGGCGGCTTCCTCTGGATCATCTACCTACTATTCTTCCCCCTCATCCTCACCTACCGTATCAACAAACAACGCCAACACCCCATTAGAACCGGGAACTGGCTCGTCTGGCTCGGTGGCTTACTCGTCGACATCGGCGCTCTACTCATCGCTTTAGTCCTCTTCCTCGCCCCGTACACTCTCATCGCCCTCAGCCTCATCGCTATCGGCATGATCATCACTTTCATCGGTGGCATGATCAACTACCGCGCCAGACCACCCAAACCTCAACCCTAACCCATCATCAGCCCGCAAGCTCGCAATAATGGCTTACGGGCTCCTCCTCCTTTTTTGAATTAGGTCATTTCACAAGGAAAAAGGCACTTAGGTTTTCTCAAAATTTGATGTGCCTTAACTGGCACACCAATGTGTTCTTTAATTCGTTAACGAAAGTGTAACTCTCCCATTTTAGCGGTAAATCCTCTCTCCCAGCAGGTGAAAAGGAATGAAACAATCCCACACTGTAAATCTACTTCTCTTCGGAGTACTCTTAGTATTCTCTCTCACCTTAATTTTTCCATCTCCTCGGGTTATTGGATCCTCTCTGCAGCTTCCAGTCCCTGTTGACTTGGTTTCCAATTGGGATTTTACTGAAAGCGAACCTGGAGGTTGGGAGGGGAATGATCATAATGTATCCAAACCCATGTTCTGGCACTTCAGCGGCGATTCGAACGGTCCCAAAGAACAGTACCGTCTGATTAATGACACCGAAAATGGTGGCGACGCGGATACCCTATTCCTCCAACCTACTCGCACCAATCAAGAGCATACCATCATGTTCTGGCAAGATTTCACTCCTCTGGATATCAACCACGTTACCATCCAATACCGAAGTTGTGCGACTGGCCCCTCAGCCGTTATCCTGCTCTATGGACTCAATGAAAGTATCGCCCCTGATACACCTCTACCGAATGGCACCCTTCCCTATCTCACCACTCTGCACCCCTGTCTCAATGAAACCCCTGGCTATTGGACCAACTATACTACCGTCACCTGTTCGCTAACCAACATTAACACAACCTATCATCACTACCGCATCCACTGGCAAATCATCGAAGCCCCCGGAAAACCCGACGCCCAACTCTATATCAACTATTGTCGCGTCACTGAGCCCCAACTCCCCCTCCCTCCATTCCCACCACTTCCGGGAATTCTTCCCATGATTTATACAGTACTTGTCATTGTCGTAATTGCCGTTCTCATCACTGTCATGGTCCTCTCCTACCTCAAACATGAAGGTAAACTCAACTTTCCCTCAATTCGTCAATAAGCTACTCACGTAAACGTGGTCAGCCACTCTGTCTGATGTACCTTTCATTTTCCCAGAAGTCGGATATCATTGGTTAGGGACTACCATTCACTTGGGGGTTCTTCCATGAATCGATCTTTTCCTGATGCCTCCCATTCAGCTTGGGCTGCCTCAATGGTATCTCGGTACGCCTTTGGTAATCGGCTTGGCAGACTAAAGCCGCTTTCTTCGTCGAGTGCATAGGAAAACATGAAGGTTCGATATGCCGTATTCAAAGGTCGGAAAATGAAATAGCTAGGAACAGAGGCAAAAATGGAGAAGAAGATAGCAAAGATGATGCCCGCAATCAGGGCGAAGAAAAGATCGCTCAGCAGGAAAATGGCGAATACGTAACCGAAGAGAAATCCAACAACCAGAAATCCGAGGGAAAGTAAGCCTCCAAAGAAACTATACACTGTAGACACGCCGGTCTCGGCGATGTAGACGTCCACTAAGTAATGCCAAGTGACATGCACCGAGCGTTTAATGGAATCAATGAGGCGCCGTTTTTCAATGATGATGGCAGGCAAGGTGAAATAGTTGATGAACCGAAATATGGCTCCGATAATACGAGCAAAAATACTGCCGATTAAGGCCCAGATTCCACCTTGGCGCGCGCCGCCTTGTCGAATGGCACTCTGACCCACCGATACTGCGGTGCGGAGGGCGGCAAACTGAATGATGGTGCCTAAGACTTGTCGCACTTCTCCGACACCACCACGCAAAACGGGATCCTTTTCGCGATACCACGTATGAGCAATGGAGATGTTAATACCATCAAAGATGTAAAAGACCGAAAAGTACACGAACAGAAACGGAATTTGCACCAAAATACTCAGAAGGAAAAATATCCACGACTCTGGGGGAATCCCAACCAAAGGTAACCACGTATACATAGCCCCGTACGTTGCCATCATGAGAATGCCGGTCAACAGGCTGAACACTGCGGTGACCAATGGAACAATGAACATCTCTTTTTCTTCCAGCAGCAGTTGCGCCGTGAATTCCACCAATTTACCGGCCCGCTCGATTTTACTACGGCGCCGGAACCACACCCAAAATTGAATGACCCCTATGAAAGGAAAAATCAGGCCAAAAAACCCAAATGGTCCCAAAAAAAGGAACATCAACACGCCAACCGCAATCATTAACACGGCTTGCAGAATCCAGAGTACACGCAATGTTCCCGCTGCCGCTCGCTTCATCAATATCAAAATAATGTAGGCGAGCCCTAAACCCAACACTACGAGAATAACAATGAACGCCAATCCTGCCCACCAAAACCCAGCCAACCAAGGCAGCGCCAAGTTAATAAAATCGATAATTATCGGCAAAAATGGCGAAACAAGGAAGATCAAATTATAGAATCCAAAACCGTACAACAAAATAATTCCTATAGCTAGCAAAACGATTGGGCCAGCTGGACCCCGCTCTGCGGCTCCTTCTTGAGGCGTCATGGTCTTCCAATATGCTGGTTCAATGCAAAAAGGTTTGCTTTTTAAAAGCTAGCAGGAATTCCATCAAAAATCTTCACTGACATCATTATATTATAAGAACAAATCTCATCGATTCCAGCCGAATACGACACTCGGGTGCCTCCCAAAATTACTAGACACTTTTTAATCACCAACTGGATCCTTTGTCGGCATGTTATAATAAACACTGAAACTTGCCATCACAGAGTTCTCCCTCACAATATACAGGAAGGATATTATCCGGAATGGGTTTTACGTATGCTTTAAGATGAATTAGACCGTGAATGTTCAGTAATGATTGTTGAGCTTAAAAAGAAAGAATACCCAAAGGTTCGATCCCTATTCAACGCATTAGACTACCAGCTCACAATAGCAGCCGTTATTGATGGATCAAGTCCAGGACGGATAATTGCTGACAACCCCAAAGCACCCACCAGTGCCTTCATCTGCTCAGTAGAAGGCTACTATCTCGCTGGCGACCCCCAAAACGGTATGTTTAACCAAGGTCTACGTGATTACATCCTCACCACCATTTTTGCAGGAGATACCGTTCGAGAAAACGATGACGACCTGGTTCTATGCATCCACCCCGAGGACTGGCAAACCAAATTTGATACCCTTTTCCCCACTCGACCACCACTGCAACTTCCCCGACTATACTACACCTGCACTGAAGTAAAAATCGACTGGCAAAAAAAGATACCAACTGGATTCTCCATCCATCAACTAGAACCAACCTTCCTTGGCAAAAAAAACATAGTAATCCCAGACCACATTCTCAATTGGATGCGTATCAATTGGGGTTCAATCGACGCCTTTTGGAAACAGGGCTTTGGTTTTTGTACCGTACACGAACATGAGGTCGTCTCCTGGAGCCTCACAGATTGTGTCAGCAGAAACAGATGTGAAATCGGCATACGTACCAAACCCGAATACCGCCACCGTGGACTCGCCACCCTCACCGCCGCCGCCACCGTCGACTACGCCCTCACCCACGGTTACTCACAAGTCGGCTGGCACACCAACATCGAAAACTATGGATCCATCGGCGTCGCTGAAAACGTCGGGTTCATCAAAACCCGAGATTACACCTGGCACTACTGCATGATCGATGAAGCTACCCACCTCGCTGAAACCGGCCTTCGTCGCTTTCTTCAAGGTCTCTTCGCCCTAGCACTTGACAGCTATGAGAAAGCTTTCGCCAAAGGGGCTGTCTCTTATTGGTACTATCATCAAGCAGCGCAGGCTGCCGCAGCCCTACGGAAGAAACAGAAAGCCCTCCGCCTCCTCAACCAGGCAATCACTGAGGGATGGCAAAATCTTGAATATACGCAAGAATGTTCTGAGTTCGATATTCTACATGATACCAAAGATTGGCACAGACTCATCAAACGAATGAATTCCTGAGTTAGGTTTAGAATGGTCTGATTTTTGTGGCGTTAAAGACCATTTAGGCCTAGATTTATTCTTGAAGATTCTCGGAATCGTTCAATGGTCCTGCCAAAAACTACTGCACCGAATACTTGTTCGCTTATTCCGATTATCGGTCGTGATCGGCGGGGCATTGGTCGAGGCTCCAGTAGATGACTGGAACATCCGCGATTTTCACACCTTGGAGTAATTTGGGAAACATGACAAGGATGGTTCCAAACGTGGGGCCTCGTACCTTCACGCGGTACGGGGTGTTTTCACCATTACTGACGGCGTGGAAACACAGTTCTCCACGACCCCCTTCTATGCAATAAAAGGCGTCGCTGGGTGGGATTTTGAGTCGCCAAGTAATCTTTTTGCCTTCTGGGGTTTGGGTTTCACAGACAGGGCCGCTGGGTAACTTGTCTAATGCACGTTCGATGATATTAAGGCTTTCTTCAATTTCTTGTCGCCGGCAGAGAAATCGAGTGTAGGCGTCACCAGGTGTTCCGGTAATAACCTTTACCCCAATGTCCTTATAGGCTTCATAAGGGGTGGCGGTTCGAACATCGAACTCAACGCCGGT
>JABXGS010000117.1 GCA_016550425.1 archaeon | reverse complement strand
TGCTCTGAGGAAGGGCAAAATATCATCAAGAAACATATCAAAGCGCATAAGCTCAATCGAGTTATTGTTGCCTCGTGTAGTCCCAAATTGCATGAACCCACTTTCCGTCGAACCGTGTTAGAAGCGGGGATTAACCCTTTCTTTTTCGAAATGGTCAATATCCGCGAACAAGTCTCCTGGGCCCATATGAAACAGAAAGATGACTACGCTAAAGCGACAGAGAAAGCTAAAGATCTCATTCGTGCCGGCGTCTATCGCGCGGCACAGCTTGAATCGATTGGTTCAACAACTCAGAAAGTGCCACCGGTATGTATGGTCATCGGTGCAGGAATTGCAGGAATAGCCGCCACAACACTTCTAGCCGATAATGGCTATGAAGTCCACCTTGTGGAACGCAGCCCAGCACTCGGTGGTAAATCCGCACAATTGGGGTTCGTATTCATGACTGATACTTGCGGAGTCTGTGTTCCTCCACGGCACGGGGAAATGGCACGCAAGTGTTTAGCAAAACGCATTCTTCTCAATGATCCCAAAATCCATGTGTATACCCAAACCGAAGTCTCACAATTCAGTGGCTACATCGGGAACTTCCAGGCCCGGCTCCACAGTAAACCTCGGGGCGTTGATATCGATACCTGCACACTTTGTGGCAAGTGCATGGATATCTGTCCTGTTGAAGTGCCTGACGAACACAATTATGGTCTAGCGAACCGGAAAGCCATCTACTACCCCTTTCCTCAGGCGGTTCCACGGGCACCCGTAATTGATTTTGACACCTGCACAAAATGTGGTAAATGTGAACAAATCTGTCCAGTGAATGCGATTCATCTTGACGAACAACCTAAGGATACCGATATCACCGTTGGCACCACGATTGTCGCCACTGGGTATGATGTTTTCAAACCGGAAGGGTTGTATGGGTATGGCGAATATCCGAACGTGATTACCCAATTCATGCTCGCCCGGATTCTCGACCCAATGAGTCCGACCGATGGACAGTTACAGCGCATTTCCGATAAAAAACTGCCAAAACGGGTCGGGATGATTCAATGTGTTGGAAGCCGCGACCCGAATTACTACTCTCATTGTTCTCGCGTCTGCTGTCAGGTCGCAATGAAACACGCAGTCTACATCAAAGAGCATTGGCCAGAAACCGAAGTAACTGTATTCTACAAAGACATCCGATTACAGGGCAAAGAGTATGAACGCTATTATCTCGACGCTCAACGCCTAGGCGTGAAATTCCATCGGATTGATGTCACTGAAGTCAAGGAAGAAAAGGGAAAGAGTCTGACCCTGACTGTCGACCACCATAATGGAACGCAAGAGCAGTTTCCGGTGGATCTACTTGTACTCTCCGCTGCTATGATACCTGCCAGCGGCGCCAAGGAACTAGCACATACCCTGAATTTAGAAGTTGATTTAGATGGTTTCTTCCGGGAATACCACTTGAAACTTGCCCCGGTTGACACCACAACTGATGGAATCTTTCTTGCTGGCACCTGCAGTAGTCCACGCGATATCGCTGAAGCCTCCTTTATGGGCGCCGCAGCTGCTTCTCATGCCGCTATCCCCATGAGCAAAGGCGAAGTCGAAGTTGATTTAGCCAAATCTGTTGTTGATGAATCTCTATGCATCGGATGCGCTAACTGCTTTGCTGTCTGTCCGTATAACGCGATTTACATGGAAGGAGGCGTGGCAAAAGTCATCGAAGTCGCCTGTAAAGGCTGCGGCATATGTGTCGTCGAATGTCCTGCGGAAGCCATCCAGCTCCGGCATTATCGTGATAAACAAATTTACTCCCAAATTGAAGGCTTACTCGCCAATGTGGGGACATCCAAAGAATGAGTAAAGCAAAATCCAAAACCAAACGCAAATCCACCAAAGCCGCTACCAAACCAAAGCCAGCCTTTACACCACGCATTGTAAGCTTTTGCTGCCACTATTGCTCTTATGGCGCAGCAGATCTTGCAGGGACAAGCAAAATGTCCTATCCGGTAAACGTGGAAATCATCCGAGTTCCTTGTTCTGGGCGGGTTGATCCCCTACATGTCATTGAAGCTCTAAGAGACGGCGCAGATGGCGTCATGGTCACCGGCTGCCTAAAAGATCAATGTCACTTTGTCACCGGCAACCTACACGCAGAAAAACGCATGCAAAAACTAGCAAAGGACCTCGAAGCAATAGGTCTCGGAGGACGATTAAGATTTGAATTAATGAGCGCTGGAATGGCTAACAAATGGGTTGAAACTGCATCATCGTTTTACACTCGGTTACTAGAATTAGGGCCAAACCCGCTCAAGCAAATGAAACCTGAGGTGAAATGCGAATGACTGTTCGAATCGCCACCATGGGCATGGCGGGTTGCAGTGGCTGCCACATTGCCCTTTTAGATATTGGTGTGGCTTTACTAGACCTTTTGAAAGATGTAGAGCTCGTTTATTCTTATCCCATTGTCGACACCAAGAACCCCATTCCACCAAACATCGATGTGGCGCTCATCGAAGGCAGTATTCGCACCGATCACGATAAAGAGATGGCGAAAGCCATGCGTAAACAGGCAAAATATGTCATCGCCTTTGGGGCTTGCTCCGCATATGGCGGAGTGAACGGGCTCGCCAATGTCTTCGATGCGCAAGAAGGCATCAAATATGTCTATCACAAGACCGCCGTCATGGCTCAGAAAATCGTCCCCCACGAAAACGTACCACAAGTCCTGCCAGCCGATCTTCGCCTCAGTGACGTAGTGAAAGTCGACTTCATACTTCCTGGCTGTCCTCCCCATTCCGATGAAATCGCCAGAGTCCTCACCGCTCTACTTTCGGGAGAGAAACCCACACTATCCACCAAGAGCGTTTGTGACGAATGCCCCCTTGAACGACTAACCGAAATTCCGAAGGCACTCCGCCGTACCCATGAAATTCCTGAACCCGACAAATGTCTTCTCTCCCAAGGGTTTCTGTGCATGGGACCCGCAACACGCGCTGGCTGTAACGCCGAATGTACGAGACGGGGTATGCCTTGTACCGGCTGTCGCGGCCCCTCTGAAACGGTCTGGGATCAAGGTGTAGCCATGCTGGATGCGTTAGCTGCAATGGAAGAAAATCAGATTGCTAACTTCAATTTGCCTCGCCTTGCGGGGTCGTTTGCCCGGTATACGTACGCTTCTTCGAAACTCGATAATCTCCGCAAAGGAGTTAACAAAAAATGAGTAAACCCAAACACATTGAATTTGAACCCATGACCCGCCTTGAAGGGCATGCCAAAATCACTCTAGATGTCACCGGTGGCAAACTCAATCAATGCCACTTCCATATCATCGAATCACCCAGAATGTTCGAACGATTCATGGAAGGCATCCCCGCTGAAGATGCCCCCCAACTCTCCGAACGCATCTGTGGCATCTGCTCAGTCGCCCACCATCTCGGCTCTGTCAAAGCGGTCGAAGCCGCCTGGGGAGTCACTCCACCCGAACAGGCGATCAAGCTTCGGCACTTGGAAAACTTTGGCGAATTCATTCACAGCCATGCCCTTTCCCTCGTTTATCTTGCCCTTCCCGATTTTCTCTCCCCTGATGAACCTAACGTCTTAGCAGTGGCAAAGAAGAATCCCGGTCTCGCGAAGAAAGGCATCGAACTTCGCATGTTTGGGCAAACCCTCATCAAAGCTGTTGGTGGACGCATGATCCATCCATGCACTGCTGTTCCTGGAGGTATGGCGGGTCCACTCACCGAAGACGAACGGGACAAACTCGCCAAACTAGCTCCTAAAGCCTTAGCCACCGCACAAACCGTGACGGATCTCTACTTCAAACTTGCCACGAAAAATGACCGTGGCCTAGTGGGTTACTACCTCTGTGACCCCACCCACTATCTTGGATTACACAAAAAAGGTGTCCATGATATCTACGAGGGCACTCTCCGCTTCATCACTCCTGAAGGCAAAAAACTCCAAGACTTCGCACCCAAAGACTACGCAAAACACATCGCCGAAGATGCCATGCCCTACACCACCGTCAAATACCCTTTCATCAAAGAACTCGGACCCGACAAAGGCAACTATCGTGTCGGCCCCCTCGCCCGCCTCAACGTCACCCAACAAATGGCTAGCCCCCTCGCTCAAGGCTACGCAGACCAACTTTTCGAACTCTTCGGACAACGCCCAATCCACGACCCTATCGCCTACAATCTCGCCCGCTCCATCGAGACCCTCAGCGCCGTCGAACAAGCCATCACCCTCATCGAAGACTCCACCCTCCAAGAAGATAACTACCGCATCCCCGCTGAACCCCGAGCCGGCGAAGGCGTCGGAGTCGTCGAAGCTCCCCGCGGCACCCTATTCCACAACTACTGGACCAACGACGATGGCATCATCACCAAAGTCAACTGCATCATCGCCACCGGACAAAACGTCCGCACTATCGAACACGCCGTCCAACACAAAGCCCAAGAACTCCTCCCCGAACTCCTCAAACCCCCAGCAGAAAGCAACAAAACTGTCAGCCAGCAATTGGAACCGGTAATACGTGCGTATGACCCCTGTATTTCCTGTTCGGTGCACATGATTGAATTAATTCGGGATAATGATCAGGTTTCTTAAGTGGTTTCGTGGCGTTTGAGTTTCTCACGAAAAGATTTGTAGTCGATGTCTTAGCTGGTAGGCTATGCTTCGACGGCGACACGTTTTAGTCCACACAATTTTTACATTCAGTCGAATTGGTTTCGGAGTATTCCGCGAAAAAGCCTGGGTATTTGTTCCATGTGCGAATTCACGGCTTTGTAATAGTTGGGATCGATTTCACTAATGTATTGAGTAGTCAATCGTAGATTCAGTTCTTGATTTCAATATGGGCAATTTGGCATGGTGATGCATTAGAAGTTTGACCTAAAAAGCCTGAATGATCGAAGAACGTCGACTGCTAGATGACATCGATTTCTCGATTTTCGCCTAGCACGGTAAACGCTTGGTTTCCCTGGGTGATGAAAAGAATCGGTGCGATTTCTGTGTGACCGATACGTCGCGCCTTAATTGGAATAATGGATTCATGAGAGTCATTGGGATTTAGTTGCCGGTTCCGCAAGAACGCGGTTTTACGTAGGATGACGTTTTTGGTTAATCCATCCAATTCAAACAGATGAGGAATTGCATTCACGATGGCAGTCAAATGGATCGGGTTGGCGCTGGTATTGTGGACGTAGTATTTGACGTTCAGTGAATTTCCTCGGTACACGGTTTCCTTGGCTGGCACCAGGTCGGTGGTGAAAGTCACCTTTGGAGGTTCCATTATTTTTTCGGTATCACACCAGATACAACCAGCGATGAGTTGGTCAATCGTGGGTTCAAAATCCGAGAAAGGCCCTTCGAGACTATCCCAAGTGTGAATCTTTTCTCCATAGTTACTAATGAAGGCGGTCTTGATGAGTGCCATGAGATTTGTTAAATCTGACGTGCGTTCCTCAGGCGTCGCAAAAATAGCTACGAAATCATTGGGGCGTTCCGTGAGTCCGTCAACAAAGACTTCTGATCCTTCAAACTTTGCTTGCCGAAATTCTCCAGTAGCGAACTCTTTAGAGGAAATACGAAACGCGGTGAGGAGTCCTGAGAGCATGGTTGGATCGATTTGATCGGTATACTGTTTGGAAAACGCGTACGCCCCGTTGAGCACGATGAATATTGCTTTGATCATCTTCTTCGCTTTCCACCAACTCTAATCACGAGGGAATTCCCAGTCACAGATTCCTTCCAAGATAAACCTTGGAGGAATCGTTCTACTCATCTGCTTATTTGCACGGCACTGAAAAAGAATTTCGTTTTCCTAATCTTACACCAATTTTCACTATTAGTTTCTCATATTAGCTCTAGTACTGGTGGAAATAAGTTACCTCGTAAGACCCTAGGTATTTTTAGTGCGCTTAACTTAACAGGTATAAAACCAGGAGGTTGGATAAAATGGCAGATGACAAGTTGTCTCTTGAAAAATGGCATAGAAAAATGGCTGTAGACCTCTTCAACAACACTTGGAACTACTTAGATAAAAAAGACTTGACAGCTGAAGAAAAAGACGCCATGATTCATTCATCTCACGCTTCCCGATACCACTGGGGCGTTCGTGTTCAAAATGGCTGGGACGCTACCCCAATAAATCTCGGTCGTGGTGACTGGCAGCTCTCACGAGTTTATGCCGTGGTTAGTGATGGTGATCGTGCGATTCACTATGGTCAAACCTATCTTGACATTTGTAAGAAGGAGGGCATCAAAGATTGGGATCTTGCCTACGCTTATGAGGCCCTTGCTCGTGGATACGCTGTCAAAGGGGATACGAAGAACAAAGAAAAGTATCTAAAACTGGCAGAAAAAGCCATGGACGAAGTTGAGGATAAAGACACCCGCAACATGATCGAAAGTGATCTTAAGACAATCTAAGTTTTCCATACTATCAAAAAGACCGATAACGGGGATTTTTATCTCCCCACTCCTCTCTTTTTCCACTGATAGCGGCTTCTTAACAGGATGATATGATTGAACGAAGAACAACCTGCTCCTAAACCTAAAAAACGCGAATCGCAATCAGCTCTCGCTGTAGAGATGATTCTCAGTGACGCCAAGCGCCCCATGACCACTTTTGAAGTAACGCGGCTCTTTTTTGAACTCGGCTGTCCGGATTCACCCAGCCGCCTTCTCAATCAGCTCCGACAAGAAGGCAAAATACATGGAAAACTCAGCATCGAAAGGAAGACCTGGCTGTGGTGGGCTCCTGGAGTTGAAGAACCACAGGATCTCTAGTTCCCGTTTTTTTAGAAGATGATATCTGCTTCTAACCCATATCGAAGGGACTGCTCAATGATTTCCTTTCGAACCATTTCATAATAGTGACTTCCGGGTCTAAGCGCGTCAAAGATTGTTTTTGCCTTCGGCCCAAAATGTGTCCTGAGTGCTTGTTCAATAACCGGGCGATTGCCATATTTGATATTCAATCGATCGAATAACACATAAGCGACTCCAGCTTCAGCAAGTTGCCGGATTAGTTCCTCAAGATGCGGGGTGCTTAATTCCGGAATAATGGGACCCACGAACCCATAGGTGCGAATACCTTGGGCACTGATTTCCTGTAACGCTTTCAGGCGCCGTTCACTAGGGCTGGCTCCAGACTCAAATACGCGTCGAACCTTCTCATTTAATGTGATGATGGTCATCCCCACCTCATTTTCAGAATTCTGGCCTAACAACTCACTATCCCGAAGAACCAAATCTGATTTCGTCAAAATTGAAATCGGAAACTCATGGCGAACTAATAATTCAAGGCAGCCACGTGTCACTTTGTATCGCCGTTCCAATGGCTGGTAGGCATCCGTTACGCTAGAAAAAAGCACGGGATCCTTGGTAATCCTCTTGCGCCGTCGTAACTGCTGTTGTAGCACCCGAGCAGCATTGATTTTAACATCAACATAACTCCCCCACGCTTCACCTTGATGGCCTGAATATTTTGACATAAATCGTGCATAGCAGTAACTGCAGGCGTGTTGGCAACCCACATATGGGTTAATCGCATACGTCACTCCGCTAATGCGACTCGGATTGAGGATGCTTTTTGCAGTCACTTCAGTGACTCGGAGTTGTGGGGACAAAGTTTCTCAGGTTCAGATGTTCTGGTCACAATAATAAAAACTTAGACCCCTCGAGGAAAAGTGAGCCCTTGTCAACTTGAGAAAATGGCAACACAGAAAAGGAAGAACGTAAGAAATGAGCCACGGTGACACTCCATGGATAAGGATCAACTCAAGGCATTTCTCAAACAGCAAATTGCCCTCGAAGAGAAAATTGTGCGAATAGCACACAAAGGGGTAAAAGATACCAAAAATCAGCTCGTGAAAAACCTCATCCAAGCAATCGCCATCGACTCTAACAAGCACGCACTCATGCTAAACGCCATACTTGCGCGTCTCGAATCCAAAACTCCCTTCATCGAAGAAACAAAGCGAGATCAACTGGGCAAAGATATCCAGACCCATATCGACTTGGAAGCTACTGCCATTAAAACCTACACAGAACTCATTCCCCAAACCAAGGACCCTGGGTCCAAGAAGGTAATCGAATACATTCTCGAAGACGAAAAACGTCACCACAAGCTTCTCACTCAGCTTTACAAACTAGTAATTGAAAAAGAAACCCTCACCGAAGAAGACCTCTGGGAACTTACCTGGAAAGATGTCCCGTGGCATGGCGGTCCCGGCGGTTAGTCCCATCACGTCTCAATTTTTTCAACAATCTCAATTGTTCAGTAAAAGAATGCTAGATAGCGAAGAACTTCTAATACTGCAACAATTCCGAAACCAACCCCCATTCCATAAAAGAGGTACCGCCCCAATTTCTCTGATGACACAATCGTTAGAATAGCGGCTAATACCGCACAGACTATTAAATAATAGCCGACAATCATTCCTTGAAATCCAGAAAAAAGGTAGGCAAGCACAAAAACAACCATCGTGAATAACGAGGCGACACGTTTTCCGTACACAGTTGCAAAGGTCCTTTCTCCCACCAGCTTATCAGCACTATAATCCATTATAGTGCTAAACGAATGGATACCCATCACACAGGCTGTGATGAAATATACCTGGATAGGAATTTGAATAATCGTCGCCCCAAAACTAGCTCCAAGCAACACTGGTGCATAGAAATACAAAATTCCGTTTGACACCGAATCCATAGGCGGCCACTTTTTAAACCGAATCGGCGGAGCTGAATAGAAGTACGAAAAGAAGAGCAGAATCCCCATCGCAAAGATATTCGTCAAGTTGAGCGTAGCAAGTGAACTGATCAACAATCCGATGACGATAATTAAGGACAATCTCTTAATTAACGGAAACATCACGATTTCCATCTCAACCGAATCACGCTTTGGTTTTCTCGGATTCACCTTATCTGCCTCATAATCATACAAGTCGTTCGTCCCATACAACACAATACAGTAGGGAAACGACAGCAAGACCACCTGGACAATCGCTACGGGAATAAGCGGTGTTGCAAATGCAGTTACCCCCAAAAGAAAAACAAGAGGCGCAACAAGCCATCCCAAGGGTCTACTAATCTGGATAAGAACACGTGCTGTCTGCTTCACATATAATGCAATGAAGAGTTGCCTAAAAAATCATTTTCATTCGAAATTATTGTAAATAATCTGTTAAACGACGTTGGTAAAGTTGCCGCGCTAACAAGCTTCCTCCCTCGATCCATGACTGTAAATCAATACGAAATCCCGACATCATATAGCGAAGCGCTTCTTCTCGGGTATCAAATCGTAAATATGGCTGTCTCAAGGCCTCTCGGGCAATTTCCCTAGGCACCCATACTCCTAGCGGAAGGATATGATTGGGACGGGATTCCCTGAGAACAACGACCGAAGCTTGTCGTCTCTCTTTAGCAAGATGTTCTGTGACCATCGCCCGGACAGCATAATAGCATCCCCCAATCACAGCATATCCAGTACGACCCTTATAGGGTTCCCAGTCGCTAGCAATACCGATGTGGTGACCTGACGGATTCCATGTAGTACCTGGATACCAGGCCTCAACCAGTTCATAGCTCCAGGGTTCAGGGCTCATAAAGATCTTGAAATGATCACCAAGGAAATCGGCTTCATACACGCGATATTCGTTGATTAGGGGGTTCTCTTTGATTTGCGCACGGTAGTGGCGTCCTACAGTGCTATCGACAGCTGTGATACTCCAACGCGTTGGTACCATTCGCCGATTGTCACCGAGTCCAAAGCATCCCATACTAAACGCGCGGGTAATCTTCGTGAGATTCACATCATTACGATATAAATCAACAACTGCAGGTGCTGCCTTCAAGTCCCGATCATCGAACGCTCGTTCAAGACGCCTATGCCCCCTCATGGTACCCAAAGTAAATCGTTCAAGCATAGCGGAAGGACCCATTGGCTGGACTTGAGAATCAACCCGGAGTGGACGGCGAGGACGCTTTTTGAATAGCACTTCAGTTTCCACGGGACCAGAAGCTAGGGTCATATCACGCGTATCCTCGATTATCCGGCCGGCATTATTCAAATCCGTCACTGTGACCCGAGACATCCCACGCACTAAGGAATAACGGTATTCGAGAATTTGGTCTAAATCCAGATACATCCAGTCTTCAGGAGAATCATAAATCGAGGTATCGCCAATGACGGGTGGGACCAAGGGGCCTGCGTAGACTTTGGGGTATCCAAATCGTCCCACGAAGACCCCTGGCGGTGATGATCCCTCAAGATCCGTTCTATCGATTAGGGGTTTGACTTTCAAAAAAGAGTAAAGCCGGTGCAGCAGAGGGCAGGAAGACTTGCCACATAGCAACTTGCCACCCTTGCAGACGAGACAGCGGGTCTGGCTGGAGTCAGGTGACAGGGTCTGCATGGTAATATCCAGATCCTGGGCGGCTTCAACGCCATCCACCACAGGAGCAAGATAGGGGGCGACTTTGCGGACTTTCTTCACGAGCTTCACTCGCTTTGTTGAGCCTCGGCTCTTAAGTTGCCTCACATCCGCACCGCCATTTGATTCATACAATCCCATTCATTTAAACCAGGAGAGGGGTTGAGATAAGTGAAAGAATTTTCTCCCTATCTTCGTTCATTTGTTTGATTTAAACTCGACTCATTTTCATCCTAATCAGGTACATCATAGTCAACCGTGCATACAATTAGCAGGGGAAATTCAAATGCCATGATCACTGCTTCCTTTTTTCCGTCTTGTTTCGAATTTATGGGAAACAAACATCCAAAATATAGCTTTTTCAGCATCATAAAATGAATAGTATAGTATGCCAGAATTAAAGCGGAGTATAGGTCTTTTTGGTGCGAGTTCAGCAGGGATAGCGAACATCATTGGGGCAGGAATTTTTGTTATTAGTGGTGTTGCAGCAGGACTAGCAGGGCCATCAGTTATCCTGTCGTTCTTTTTAGCCGGAATTATTGCGCTCCTTACTGCCCTTTCATCTGCAGAACTTGCTTCAATTATAATAGAAACAGGTGCATCGTATGTATTTACCAAAAGAGCCTTTGGCCGAGTTCCAAGTTTCTTTGTGGGCTGGTTCAAATATTTTGACTATATAGCCGGCGCTTCAGCGGTCTCTATTGGGTTTGCTGCTTACTTTACAGCACTTTTTGGATTGGTTGGACCACTGCCTTTGATTCTAGCAGCAGTGGCGCTACCTATTGTTTTTACGATATTGAATATTATTGGTGTAAAGGAAAGTGCCAATGCTACTTCCATTATGGTTGTCATCAAAGTCTTTGCTTTAATCCTACTAATTGGGGTTGGGGGGTTATACTTAGTTCAATTTTTTGATGTAGCACATTTTATCCCATTTTTCCCAAATGGGATCAGTGGTACATTTAATGGAACTGCTGTCATCTTCTTTTCTTTTCTCGGTTTTAACACCATAGCAATGATGTCGGAAGAAACAAAAAATCCTGAAAAGAATATTCCCCGCGCGTTGATTCTTGCGTTTGTTGTTACATTTATCCTTTATATGGCGATAGCTGTTTTAGAAATTGGAATATTAAATTGGCAAGATTTAGGATCGAGTGCATCTCCGCTTGAAGATTTAGCCCGTGCCATTACAACGAATCCATTTTTTACGAGCTTCATTGCAGTAGCTGCACTAATTGCAACTGCATCTGTTGTTTTAAGTTCAATTTTGGGAGGGACTCGGGCAAGTTTCGCTATGGGGCGTGATAAGCTGCTCCCGCAGCAATTAGATCGAATAAGCAAACGATTCTGCACACCCTATGTGTCTGTGATTATTGGAGGTATTCTTGTGGCTACTCTTGCTGGATTATTTTTTAACAATATTGACCTTATTGCTTCAATAGTGAATTTTGGGAGTCTGTTTACCTATCTGTTCGTTCATGCCTCGTTGATAAAACTGAGGCATGATGCACCAGATATTAGGCGGCCATTTAAAGTTCCACTGTATCCCCTTACACCAATCCTCGGCATACTTAGTTGTATATTATTAATGTTCTATCTTAGTCTTAATGCTCTAATTATGGCAGTTGTTTGGTTTCTCATTGGGATTTGTGTATTATTTGTGATGTTAAAAAAGCATCATAAAAAGTCATTGCCGGATTCCAATATTGAATCGGTCCATCAGTGTAATGATTCCGATTTTAAAAAAGTTCCCGAACACAAAGAATAGGAGTACATATCCCCAGATAAAAGCCGCGAGTCCCCATCCAATGGCAGGCATAAGGAACCCGTACACAGCCATGATGGTCGCAAGCAATTGCGTGAGTTCAGCTGTTAAGAAAAGCCGAAGGGACGGATAGGGACGGTGCCAGAAGGAATGTGACCGGGTCCGAGTTAAATAAATGGTCATATGGCCCGCTACAGCAAGTTTTAGAAATATCAGTGTTTGCAGTGTCAATGGATCAAGATGTAACACCATGATGCCAATGTACAGCAAACCAAAACTAATAACGACACCCCAAAAACCCAAGCTAGTTGAAAGAATTAATACCCTAGCTGTATCCCAGCGAACCGGTTTTCCAGGGGGCAACGTGTTATCAAAGGCAATCATCATGATTGGTAAATCATTGAGTAATGCTAGAATAACAATCATAATTGCATTGATTGGATAAAAATTGAATAAGAGAATAGAAAATGTAAGAAATAGCAATATCCGCACTGTTTCAGCAATCCGATAAGTAGAATAGCTATTCATACGCTCAAAGATCTGTCGACTCTGTTTGATAGCATCAATAATCGCACAAAGTCCAGGACTGGTAAGAACAAGATCCGCCGCTGATTTCGCTGCATCTGTAGCACCAGCTACAGCAATTCCTGTATCCGCCTTCTTCAGAGCAGGCGCATCGTTAACACCGTCACCAGTCATTCCTACGATATGATTTCTTTTCTGAAGAATTTCTACAATGTGGTATTTATGTTCAGGAAAAACCTGTGCGAAGCCATCAGCATTTTCAACAATATCCTGAATCTTGCTGTCTTGTTTCTCCAAAAATTGTGATGCCTGTAGTATATTTGTACCTAGCTCAATTTCGTGTGCAATTTGTTTGGCGATTGCTACATGATCGCCTGTCACCATCTTGATATCTAAACCCATTGACTTAGCCGTTTTTACAGTATCAGCTGAATCATCGCGGGGAGGATCATAAAGAGCAATTAACCCCACAAACTGCCATTTCCCTTTTGAATCAGTACTGGCTACAGCTAGCGCTCGAAATCCCTTTTCCGCAAAAGCATTAACTTGATTATCTACAATTTTAGATAACCTACTCTTCTTTGCTATTAAAGATAGAATAACTTGTGGAGCTCCTTTAGAAACCTTGAATTGACCCTTTCCTGCTTCCTTTATGGTTGCTTCCGTGCGTTTCGTGATGGGGTCAAATGGCTTAAAGGCCACAATTTCAAGTGAAGAACTGGGATCAAGAGCTGTTGGTTCAGCCTTATTTTTAACGATTATTGCAGTATCAATTGGGTCTTTATCTTCTTCACGTGAAACGAGTGCTGCAATTTTAATGACGTCTTCTTTTGTGAAGTTCTTTTGTGGTATAACATCAGCAACTGCTATCTGATTTTTCGTTATCGTACCCGTTTTATCTGAACATAGTATGTCAACACCAGCCATTTCCTGAAGGGTCCTTAGTTTTGAAACGATGATACCACGTTTCGTTAAATTCAATGCACCCACTGCTAATGTCACAGAAAGTACTGCTGGTAATGCAACAGGAATTGCAGCAACCAAAAGTACTAAAGAAAATTCCAGCGTTACTAAAATCAACTCATGGCGGAGAAATGATGCGACAAAGGTAATAGTTAACAAAACGATTGCAAGGATAATTAGGTAATTCCCAATTTTTATCACACTTTCTTGGAAGTGGCTGCGGGGTTTTGCTTCCTCTACAAGTTTCGCAGTTTTCCCAAAGTATGTCTGCATCCCTGTAGTGATGACTATCCCATTCATTTCGCCCTGCCGAACAATGGAACCTGAATAAGCAACATCTTCCACCTTTTTTTCAACAGGAAGAGATTCACCCGTTAAAGCAGATTCATCTGTCTGAAGGAAATCCCCTTCTATAAGTTTCAAATCAGCAGGAACCATGTCACCAAGTCGAATACGGACGATATCACCCGGTACAAGTTGTCTAGCAGGAATTTCAAGCCACTTTTCATCTCTTAGTACTCGTGCTTGAGTTGCCAATTTCTGTTTTAAAAGTTCGATAGTGTCATCTGCTTTCTTTTCTTGCCAAAATCCGACTATTGCATTAATCATCAACATGAACAGAATGACTACAAAATCTTCCCAGTGTTGAATTAGAGCAGACAAGATTGCGGCAGCTTCAATCATCCATGGGATAGGGCCCCAGAAGTAGCTCAAGAATTTTAGAAGAGAATTTTTTTTCCTTTCCACTATTTCATTGGCACCAAAAATCTCGATCCGTTTGGAAGCCTCCTCTGAAGAAAGGCCTTTTGAACTAGTTGACAGAGTTTTCATAATCTCATTCACTGCTTCAGTTTTTGCCCGATCGGTTGTAATTGCTTTTTGTTCTGTCAACCTTCTTCCTTCTGTTAGGTTTGTCGTAATTGCCTTTGATATGGACAAATTATTGTATACTCTTTTCTTTGTAAACCAGATTCAAAACCCCTGTCCTTAATTCCGATGAAGTCCTAGGTAGCTCAGACTGTGGCTACATCAACTCGCCATTCGCCGTCTAAATCTTCGTCTCGAATGATTGTGATGGGGGCTGGGCTAGCACTTTTTTCGCCATCCGGTTTATATCGTTGGAAAAAGAACTTCCACCGGTTCTCATCAAGCTGTGTATCTTTTTCAGGTACTCGTTTGTAAGTATAACCATAGTCACGCTGCATTTTCTGCCCTGCCCGCCAGTATAAATCAGGAGATGACCCATACTGATTAGCTCGCTCTTGGTGGTATTTACGGAAGGTCAACAACCATTTTTCTTTATTTTGTTCAACTAAGTATCTGTAGAAGAGTTCAGCCACTTCATCTGGTGCAATGCCTTTCTTCACAAGAAAACCTCCATGAATATCTGTATCTCTTAACGGATGGGTCTTCTGATTTTAGGCTTTTGCCAAAGAGATATGCTGTCATTTAAGGGTAAATTCTAGAGCTTTAAGGAAAAGCTTCGGATCAAGTTGCCCCGCGATGTGGAATAGACCTGTGCGGAGATCATTGACTGTCATATGCGCTGGTGCAAAGAGCATTTTATCTATTTTGTAGAAATTCCCTTCGGCATCTTTAAAAATTCGGTGGAAGGGTTTCCCGTAATCTGATGAAGTTGAGGATGGTGCTTGTTGAATAAGTTCATCTAAACCATCACCTTCTGTGGACTGAATGAAAAGGAACGTTTCACCCATCATTAGGATTGCATCATTCGTTATTCCCATTGCCCGCATGTCTTTCCTGGCAACAGGAACAATCGGACATGATCCGATTCCGCTAAGGACCTTCCGGAAGTCGTATCCTAAAATTTTGAGTTTATGAATGCCAGTTTCGACAATACGTGCGGCAATTTGAACAGAACCAGCAATACTGGCAGTAGGCGCGACGAGGAGATAGAGATCTTTTTCATCGATTTTACAGGCTTTAGCAACATGTTCGCATACTGCAGGATTAGGGAGTGTTCGGGTTTCTAACACAAGTACAGCTTCTTTGTGTTTGTCGTGGTAGCCAAGTTTATCAAAAAGCTTGTTTTCAACGCGAGAACTGGCCCGCGCTGGACCCGACCCTAAAGCAAAGAACCCTTCAACCTTGACATTCCATCCGGCTGCCTGGGACCCAATGCACGCGAGGGCTGCGTGGTCACTAGAAACACGAGCTGCAGGGAAGGTGGATCCGCCGATACTAGTTGTGGCAATTTCAACAGATCCCAATCCACCCATGCAGATTTCTGCCAGGAGGCGGCCTGCTTCAAGGCTTCCAGGAGCATCTATACCACAATCAATGATGGTTGCTTTGCCCTTGGTTTGATGGACGTTGATGCGAAGTACGTCTTTTTTAGCAATAAGCTGTTTCACAAGGGGCATAGCAAGCTTGTTGACACTAGGTTTTGTTTTAACCACCATTCTTTCCGACCTTCAGAATATGATTATTTACTGACTTGAAGAAAAGAAGCTCGCCCCGGCCACCCGATCCAAAATCGCCAGTAAATCGAAGGTACGGACCCACTCGCTCATTTTCAGTGAATGTGACACCTGGAATCTCCTTTTCAATAGCATCCATGAGGAGCCGGAGAAAGACCATATCCGAATATTCGCCGTTGAATAGGTGTGTAGGCATCGGTGGTTTCGCTTTGCCCAGAGCGATTATTGTTCCTTTATATCGCATATCAGCCCCTGCGCGATCACCTAATTGACCCCGAATAATAATCGTTCCCGCAAGCATTCGCGTTCCAGTATAGGATGCTGTGTCGCCATCAACCACGATTATCCCTCGGCGCATTCCCATTCCCAATTCATGTCCTGCGTTCCCTTTGACATACAGATTTCCTCCATTCATGCCATATTTACTGCCGAGATAGGCTGACCCAGCCTTGTCACCGACATTTCCTACTACCCGAATTGTCCCGCCAGACATTTCTGCACCAAGCCAATGATCTGCATTCCCTTTGACCTCTATAGTTCCCCCTTTCATTCGGGCGCCTAGATGCATTCCCGCGTCACCCTTAATGATAATGGATCCCGCGGTCATATCCTGTCCAAAATGGCGAACCTGTGAAATGGTTCCTTCAACGACTATAATCGTTTTATCAGCGATCTTTGCTGGTTTTCCAGATACTTCAAAGAATTTGTCGAGTGTAGTCCTTCGGTTTCCATGCCAAATTTTAATCTTCTCAATTTTAGCAAGCGTCTTGCCAGCTACCGTATCTGGTGAAACGGTGCTCAAATCAAGAGGAATCTTTTCTGTGGTTTTGATGAGTGGTCGGAGAATGAGTTTCGCTGCAGCCATCTTTATAATTGCTCCATTCACGTTATTTTGTCTTTTGAAAGGATAATCGCCATTCGTGGAACTACCATAAACGGATTTAGGTTATTTATCATTATCCATAAATAAGCAACGATGAAACGAGAAAAGGAGATTGGAAAGCGATGGACGAAATTCAAAGATATATTGATGAAGTGGTGGATGAACGAAAAACGCCTTTCGAAAGGTTCCAAGCAGTGATAATGCGGCTCTATCCGAATGCTCAAGCCCGATTATCATACAAAATACCGACTTACAAGGTTGAATCGGGGTGGGTTGCCTTAGGTTATAGGAAAGGTGGCGTCTTAGTATACACAAATAATACCGGTCACATAGCGCTGTTTAAAGCAAAGCATCCAGGAATAACAACAGGCAAGTATTAACTTCAAAATTACGGATGAGATTCCATACGAAACTTTGGTTAAGGTCATAGAACATGCGATGGAAAATCTAAATGAAACCTAACCCAAGCAGAGTCTCAGACCAAATAACAGCAATAAAGGCTCTAGGTCTCTCTTCTAAATAAGCGAGTAGTGAAACACTAAAATAAATTTCCGTTGGATGGTAATGTTATTATTGCTCCTACTAACTCTTTACGACTAATCGGGGTTTAATCAATGGAACTGAATGGAGTAGAAATCGAAGACACCTTCGCTGAAGCCTTCGATATGCAAGTTGCCCGTATTCTGATGACTGCGGAAACGGCGAAATGGGCGAAGACCTGCGCTTTATCTGCAGCTGGATTTGCCACATCAGTAATTGAATGTAAAGTTGAAGCAGGAATCGACCGAGTGATTCCCAAGACTGAGACGCCAGATAAGCGACACGGGATTACACTGCTCTTTGCTGCTATGAAGTCGAAAGATTTAGCAAAACAGCTTCGGAAACGAACAGGACAATGCATTCTCACGTGTCCAACCACAAATGTTTACAACGCCTTGGATGATCCTGAAGAATGGGTTGATGTTGGAAATCAGCTCCGTTATTTCGGTGATGGCTTTGAAGACAGAAAACGTGTAGGAGATAAACTACTTGCTTGGCGGATTCCTGTTATCGAAGGAGAGTTCGTGATCGAAGAGAAATTTGGGATCAAGAAAGGAGTCGGTGGTGGAAACCTGATTCTGATGGGTAAGAGCCCCAAGGCTACGTTAAAAGCCGCTGAAGACGCCGTTGACGCAATTCATACTGTCGATGGGTGTGTGGCTCCCTTCCCCGGTGGAATCTGTCGCAGCGGAAGCCAAGTAGGTTCCAAATACGATTTTCTAGCCGCCTCAACGAATGTGCGGCTTTGTCCTACGCTCCGGGAACATGTCCCCAATTCCCTTGTTCCCTCCGATGTGAATTGTGTCCTCGAGATTGTACTCAACGGTCTGAGCAAGAATACTGTGCAAGACGGCATGCGTGCGGCCTTACAGGCGGCTGTGAAGGCCCCTGGTTTAGTTCGGGTCACCGCCGTTAACTTCGAAGGTAAACTCGGAAAACACAAACTCCACCTGAAATCCCTTCTCGATTAGACCCAAAGCTCATTTCAACGGCTCTCCCCTTTTCGCAATTAAGGGAGAATAGTAGATTAGCAGAACGAAAGACACTTATTCCATTTTTCTAGATTTACAAATGAGAAGAGGTTGGGGAAACAGTCACTTCTCTATATGTCGACGATTATGGGTGGACCACCATGCCAGCCACCAAAAGTGAAATTACTAAATTGAAAAAAGCTGAAGCTGATTATCGCCATCTTTTTGAAAGTGTTCCGGTTGGTCTGTTCCGGACTAAACCTGGGGCGGGAGAAATTCTCGATGCAAATCCCGCTTTGGTCAAAATGTTGGGGTTTCCTAACAAAAAGGCACTCTTGAAAAGAAAGGCTTCATCGTTTTACGTTGATCCAACTGCCCGACGAAGATGGGAACGGAAGGTTGCTGAGGAGGATATAATCGTTGGTTTTGAAGCCCAATTTCGACGACTCGACAGTCGATTTATTTGGGTGCTACTCAGTAGTCGAGCTATTCGAAATTCCCAGGGGAAGGTAATCTATTACGAAGGTACTCTTGAAGACATAACCGATCGAAAACATGCTCAACTAGCGCTAGCGGAGAGCGAAGAACGTTACAGATTCTTTTTTGAAAACCTCACTGATGTTTTACTATATTTTGACAAGGATCTAAATATCATAGATGTCTCCCCCTCAATCGAAACCCATTTAGGCTACCCTCCTGATGAGCTGAAAGGCAAATTCTATCCCAGTTTAGGTCTACTCCCTCCTGAGTATCTTCCACAAGCTCTCGAAAATACCAAACGCTTGTTTTCAGGTGAAGTGTTAGGTCCCGTTGAATATCCTTTTGTCACCAAGGGTGGGTCACATGTTTGGGGTGAAGTGCGAAGTAAACAGGTCTTTCATGACGGTGAAATCGTTGCTCTCTTCTCGATAGTTCGAGATATTCATGATCGCAAGCTCGCTGAAATTGAATTAAAAAACACAAATCGTGACCTTGAACTCTATGCGTCGCTTTTAAGACATGATCTTGGCAATGATCTGCAAGTAATTTTCAGTACATCCGAGGTGGCGAAAATGATGACTCCAGAGGATTCCGAACTTAGTGAGTTTATCGAAGCTACTCGAGCTGCCGCAGATCGGATGACGCGCTTACTCGACGTTTTCGGACGCCCAGAAAAGGAAGCTGAAAAAGAAATTTTTGCCCTAATTCAGCGTGTAGCAAAACAAGCAATGAAAACCCACAAGCATATAACAATCAAAGTCAAGGCCTCTGAAAAAACTAAGCGTGTGCAGGTAACCAGTGGCCGTTTGCTTCCCATGGTTTTTGTTAACCTCTTTCGAAATTCTGCCCAATATGCTGGTTCTAACCCAATCATTAACGTCAAAATCAGTAAAAAAGGACAACAGGTTCAAATCGATGTGAAGGATAATGGTCCCGGTATTCCAAAAAAACTGCACGCTAGGCTCTTCCAACGTGGCACCACCACCACTGGTGGTGGATTAGGATTAAATCTCTGTAAACGGGTTCTTGAAGCGTATAGCGGCGCAATCGAACTTGTCACTGGACCTTCTGAACAAGGCGCCGCTTTTCGGATCCTTCTTCCAATAGAGCAAACATAAAGAAAGAGAAGGTGGCACGACTCCTAGGATGCATACTTCTCTGGATTCTTATCAAATTCAGCTTTGCATCCAGGTGCACAGAAGTAGTATGTTTTTCCTCTAAATTTAGAAGTCCATTTAGCAGTTCGTTCGTTAACTTTCATTTTACATATTGGATCAATTGCCATAGTTTTTCCTCCTTGATTCGTTGGGTTTGGGTGACATATGTTGCTGCATTATATTAATATATCGGATTGGATATATCTATTTCGTCACATAAAATTTTCTGGTGCTAATGATGACGGAGAAACCCCTAGATGCAGTTCTGGACAATCTCGCGAAATTCTATATCCTTCTCGTGCTCAATGAAGGACCTAGCCATGGATATGGCATCATCAGAAAATATGATAATAGGACGGGGCGATCACTCAGCGCAGGCACTCTTTACCCTTTCCTACAACAGCTCGAAAAGGAGGGAATCGTCACCTGTGAAGATAAGCCTGTGGGAAAGCGTCCCCGCCGGGAATATTGTCTCACTCGTAAAGGGCGCCGTTCAGTTAACCAACTCCTTGATCGTTTCGCCTCAATTACTGCTGCTGCTTTTGAATCGAATCTCCAGGTGTGTGCAAGTTGTGGATGTAAAGTCTACGAAGGTGCTCACGTTGAGGAAATTGAGGGAAAGCAGCTAGCATTTTGTTGTCGTCATTGCGCTGCCGCATATCGGACACAAGAAACCAATTCCGTGGGGAAATGATGGTGGTGATACTGAATGAATGAACAACAGGACAAAAAAGCCAACACCGAACGAATGTCATTACGAATCGAAGGGATGCATTGTGCCACTTGTGTAGCTACGATTGAGAAGGCGCTGCTCCAACAACAAGGAGTCGCAAAAGCTTCTGTCAATCTGTTAGAAAAAAAGGCAACTATAGATTATGAACCTACTCAGGTTACTCGTACGGAATTAGAACATGCCATAGCATCAACGGGGTATACTCCAAAACGAGCTAAAATGACCCTGACCCTCTCACCAACCCCTCGATCAGATGAGTGGTCATATATTACTAAGACCATTGAAGCCATTCCTGGAGTGCTTTCAGTTGTTGAACACTCAATGTCAGGGCGTGTAGTTGTTGAATATGACGAGGAACTTGTAACTCTAAAAATGATGCGAGATACACTGAATGGGATTGGTTTTGATGTGGTCGCTGAAATGGACACCAGTATTGATCGTGAAGCCATGACTCGGAAACAAGAAATCCGACACTATTCATGGCGGCTGGCCTTTGCGGTTGGTTTCACTATTCCCATTGTGTTAATATCCTTCTTTTCGGCGTTTGTTGCTCCTTTTCTTCCTCCTGGGATAACACCTGCCGTCGTCTTATTACTCCTGACTACCCCTGTCCAATTCTATGGAGGGTATCCGTTTTACAAATCAGCTCTAAATGCAGCCAGACATGGCAAAACCAATATGGATACCCTTATTATGCTTGGTACCAGTGTGGCCTATTTCTATTCAGTTGTGGCAACATTCATTCTACCAGGTCAAGAAGTATTCTATGGTTCTGCAGCTATGTTACTTGCTTTCATTCTCTTGGGTCGAACACTAGAGGCGATTGCGAAAGGCCGAACCTCTCAAGCAATCCGTGCTCTAATGGATCTTCAACCAAATACTGCAGTCGTTCTCCGAGATGGCGAAGAACTCATCATCCCAACAGATGAAGTTGAAGTAGCGGATCAACTTCTTGTACGCCCTGGTGCACAAATTCCTGTTGATGGCTATGTTGTTGAAGGGCAATCATCGGTCAACGAATCAATGATTACTGGTGAATCAATTCCAGTGAGTAAGAAAGTGGATGACGCGGTTGTCGGTGGTACAATCAATGAAACTGGAATACTGGTGATTGAAGCAACGAAGGTCGGATCAGATACCGTACTTGCTCAAATAATTAACATGGTTGAAGAAGCTCAAACTCATAAACCACCAATTCAGCGAAAAGCAGACGCTATCGCAGAGAAATTCGTTCCCTTCATCATCCTCCTATCCCTTGTTGTGTTTAGCATCTGGTTGGTCCTAATCATGTTCACACCGTGGTATCCTGGACTCACTTGGGTCACAGCTTTAGGCTTTTCAATTGCAGTCTTAGTTGCCGCTTGCCCTTGTGCTCTAGGACTGGCGACACCTGCTGCACTTATGGTGGGTATTGGTCGCGGAGCACAACTTGGTATTTTGATTAAAAGAGGAGAGGGCTTAGAAGTCATTCCTCAAGTGGATAGAATGGTGTTTGATAAAACTGGAACATTAACCACTGGAAAACCCATTGTCACCGATATCATTCCCGCTGGGGATATTGGCTCTTCAGAAGCCCTTACCTTAATTGCAACGGCTGAAAAATACAGTGAACATCCGTTAGCTAACGCCATCGTACAATATGCTGAGGCAAATAAAATTCAATTCTTAGAAATCGATGACTTCGATTCTATTACTGGAAAAGGTGTCAAAGCCTTGATTTCTGGATTTACCATTGATGTAGGCAATGATACATACATGCGTGAAAACGATGTTGACATTGGTGAATTGGAACCCCATCTGGCACAATTGCAAAAAGAAGGAAAAACCACAATTTTTGCTGCCAAAGACGGAAAGCTCCTTGCGTTGATTGCCATAGCTGATACTCTCAAACCACATTCTGCCCTTGCAGTAGAACTTCTACAAAAGATGGGTATTCAAGTTGTCATGCTGACAGGAGATAAGCAACGCACAGCTGAAGCCATTGGACGCGAAGTCGGCATTTCTGAAGTAATCGCAGAAGTCCTTCCTGGGGACAAAACTCAAGAAATTAAAAATCTTCAAAGAAAGAACCACATTGTAGCTATGGCTGGTGATGGCATCAACGATGCACCCGCTCTAGCCCAGGCAGATGTGGGAATCGCTCTTGGATCAGGCACTGATGTATCTGTAGAAACAGGTGATATTGTCCTTGTTCGTGATAATCTTCTCGATGTAGTTACCGCGATACAACTGGGCAAAAAGACAGTTACAAAAATTCGACAGGGATTCTTTTGGGCTTTAATCTATAATATTATTCTTCTGCCTATCGCAGCAGGTATACTCTATCCATTAGTAAACCTTCGTCCAGAGTGGGCTGCACTAGCAATGGCAATGTCTAGTGTAAGTGTCGTAACAAATGCGCTACTTCTACAACGATTCAAACCGCTACCAATCGCAGATGAACACCTCAAGATTCAAGCGATCACATCACCAAAATCAGACCGAGCTAGAGATCCCATATGCAAAATGATAGTTGACACATCCACAGCTTTACACAGTGATTTCAAAGGACACCGATACTTCTTCTGCTCATCCCATTGCCAAGCGACCTTCGATGCAAACCCCGAACAATATGTGGCTCAGGACATAATCGAAGGAAACGAATAAGGAATCCTGCAAGTCGTCACGATTCAGATATACTATCGACTCCTTTGAACGTTTATGCAGAAAACCGAAAACGAAGTCCGATGGACTAACGACGCACGCAACACTCTTAACCACTTTTTCCCCAGCAATCAGTGGACAACGTAAGCGGGGATATGCTGCGACACCTACATCGTATACCAATCAAAACGAAAGTGAAACGGACAGTGCATTCAATGGCTTCAATCTTCATCGTTGATGACGAAGAGAACCTTCATCAAATCTACAAAGCTCTCTTCACGATGAAAGGTCACAGAGTAATTGGCTCTGCATTTGATGGTGATGAAGCAGTTGAACTCTTCCTTCAGATGGATCCTAAACCTGATGTCATCATCATGGATCATCGTATGCCCCGCATGGATGGGATTAGCGCTACGAAAATGATTCAAGAGATTAATGCCAAGAGCAAAATCGTTTTTGTCAGTGCTGATGAAACCGTTCGATCAGAGGCTATGGAAGCAGGTGCTGCCGTATTCCAGGTGAAGCCCGTACGGGCAAAAGAACTTTTTAAAATCATAGAAATGATTGCTGAAGACAACTAATTTCTCGCTTTTCGGATTTTTCAATTCATCTATTCCATAGCACCAGAAACCAACTTCCTCCAATAATAGCTCCGAAAAGTATTGGCCGAATTTGTGGGATAAGAAACTGAAGTGTGAACGCAAGGACCATTAAAGGCCATCCAATCTCATCACCCCATTTTTCCAAGAACGTTTCATCACCTTCTTTCCGGGTTCTTTTATCCCATCTAAGAAGAATCCAAATGGCGATGCAGCATACAATTAATCCCACAGCGAATAGGCTCCAATACAACCCAAAGGGCCATAACCCTAAGAGTTGATCAAAAAAGATGAGAACACTAACGAGTACGGTCACAATGGTTGTGACAACTAATCGCAACTTAGGTTTAGAAAAATCTTCTTCAGGTAAAGTAATGGTTTGAAAGGGTCCCTGTGCTGTTTGATGTTCTCTAGTCGTCATATCGGTCCTCTCTGGCTAACTCAGTTGATCCGGTATCAAAATGATCCACCTTACGTTGCCATGCACGACCTTTACGACCTTCCATGAAGTAAAGTTCTGCTGCTGTAATTTCATCAGCTTCTAAAAGTTCATTCAAGGCTTCTTCATCATAGATTTCGCCTGCAGGTCCAACTGTCTCAAGTTGAATCTCTGCAAGCCTCTGCTCAACGTGTTCGAAGCGAAAGGCAAGTTTTTCAGCTGCTATGGCATCATGTGTGCGTAAGCTATCTAATATCATTGAGCGAATGGTCTCAGGAGGCATATCTATGGTCGAATTTTTTACCACTTTGCTTGCTACCTCATCTGCTACACCTGCAGGCACAGGCAATTGGAGGAGCAAGTCCATGATTTGTAACTTGAATTGTTGCCGTTTATTAGAACCTTTAGGCATGATGAAATCTCCTCAGATATTTTATCTGCCGTAATTGGTAACAATACCTCTTAACATCTTTTCGTCTTACTACAAGTCAAAACCTAAAGGCAGCTTCTCCTAATAGTAAATCCCTTCTATTTGAAGGAAGATGATTCTCATGCAACTCGAACAAGTAAGCAAGTCCACTTGGGCTGTTATGGACGGATCAACCTATGGGAACGTTGGATGCATCCGTACCGCAAAGCATATTGTTGTCATCGATACTGGTATGACACCAGTAATCGCTCAGGAGTTTCATAAACGGGTCCAACAAGAAATTGGCACACCAATCACCGAAGTCATTCTCACCCATTATCATTCTGACCACGTATTTGGTGCTCAAGACTTTCAAATGTACCCACTTATTGCCTCTTCTAAAATGGTAGAGTTATATCCGGAACTTTTAGAAAACCAGTGGTCTCAGGAAAGCCTTGAAGAGATGCGACAGTTCCGTGCAGAAACCGATCCCGTGCTAAGTCGTCAACTCGAAAATCTGCAGATCATTACTCCGACTAAAACCTTTGAGAAATCGCTATTCTTGGGAGAGAATAACGAAATTAAAATCCATCATACTGGAGGTCACACGGCAGGGCATTCAATGGTTTACTTTGTCCCGGAGCGTGTTCTCTTTGCCGGAGACCTTGTATTTTGTCAAGAGTATCCTTATGCGGGGGATTCGACAAACAGCCCTCCCGACTGGATAAAAGCATTCGAGAAGATTCTAAAAATGTCCGTCGACACAATCGTTCCGGGTCATGGGCCTCTGTGTGATAAGGAGGAAATCCGCATCCAACTTGCGTATTTCAAGCAGCTTGAGACATGGATACAAGCCCGATTAGTTGAAGGTCTTTCCTTAGAAGCAGTTCAAAAGGAAAAGGATAGCGCACCCGCTCCCCCTTATGATGTAAAGGCGGAATGGCGTCTTGAAATGACATTTGAACGATGGTATGAATTCTATTCCTCTGAAATAGGATAAGGTGCATTGGTACTTATCAATTAGAGAGAAAGTTTTGAGAGTAGACTATAGGTCTTTGCTTGTTCCCAAGGTGCCTGGGTGGCAACAAGAAACCCAGTTCGTTCGACGAGTTCATTGGGACTAACATCAATGGGATCTTCGCTTTGAATAAAGACTAGTTCGGAGTTCAAATCTCCCATAAAAAGTTCCGTCATGGGATTCATGTTTTGAGTGAATATGAGTGTAGCATCATCTGGTCCGTGTTCTATACCAAGATAGGGGTATGCGGCTGTTGGCCATGCATGAGTTTTCACCCGATTTCGCCAGTAGGTTGTTGTGGACCGGGGAATTACCGTTTCTAATTTGGGCGTCGTTTCATCTGACGGTATGGCAATTCGAAATCGGTGGTACAGTTGACGTGGCGCTTTAGATTGATTCTGTATCTGACCGATGAGTGCTACGATATTACTTTGTGGTTGAGTTAGAACATGAAATCCCAGTTTCAGATCCCGAAGTCTACGCTCTTCCTTGTCCGGAACCACACTCACTTGGATTCCTTGCCAGTCATTGCGCTGACTTTTAGTAAGGGTCCATTTCTCGCGATCAAGTTTTGTAGGAAACCATCCAGGTTGGTCACTAGCAAAGGGCTCAAATTGGATACCCCCATACCATGGATTAAACCAAACCTTGGGTCCGGCGGTTGGAAAATTAGATACTAAATAGTTTGTACCGGTCTCCTTCTTAATCCAAGCAAATACACTTCCTGCGAAACTAGGCGCAATCTTCAGTAGATATTTTCCATTATCGATTATCCAAATTTTTTGGTTATGCTCAACTGCTTGAATGATTGATACTTTTCCTGTTTTTCGGTGTAGAATAATTGGGACGTTAAATTCTCTGGTTTGAAGGTCAGTTTTGACATGAGCAGTCACTGATAGTATTTGGGGTTCATGTTTAGCCTTTGCATTGGCATGGAGTTGGATTGGAACCGACAATGGTTTGCTATCTTTGACATGCTCGAATTTATGGGTTCGAGGTGTCACTCGCCAACCCTTTGGTGCTGAGAACTGGAGGCTTCCCTTTAGAGGGCGATGCACGTGATGATGGAGTTGCAAAGGAATCGTAATCTCTGAAGCAACTTCATGAAGCATTGGATTATCTTTTATTCTAAGATCAATCGCTGGATTGGGTTCCATTCTTGTAAGGAGGGCTCTTTCGGGTTCATCGGAATAATAGTGATGCCAAAGTCTTCTGATATGTTTCCAACTGCCTAATCCTGCAACGAGATATAAAGGCGGTAGAATGATTTTCTTCTTTGGGGGGATAGGAGGGATCTGCAGCTGAAAATCAATGAACGTTACTCCTCTTGCTTCATAAAAGAGTGAAGGAGGACATAGTACTGCTGTGATTTCTCCTTTGTGGGGGCGTTCTGCGCAATACCAGGTTTCAGCCCAGTATTCCCGCTTTTTTGGTATTTCGCGTTCTGATGCAAAAAATTCTTCTTCGATATATTCTTCACGAAGTAAACCTGTTTTTAGGGGGAGGACATGAAGGTGATCCCAAGCACCGGGAATACTCCCCACGATAAGTTGTATTTTGTAGGTTTTTTTCGGATCAGTATTTTCAAACATATATTCAATGCCGAGAACAGATGAGTTACCTGTAATGATGTATGTCTTGGAAAAGACTAGGCCCGAGTAGCGTTTGGAGGTCATCCATGTAACTATTCGTGTGGTTCCGTCATTGGGTTTTTCGATTCGGTGCTTAAAGTGAGTGCGCATCTGTTCTGAAGGCCAGAAGGGTGGACCAATACTTTCTCGGCAATGTGAGCGAAGTTGGACTCGACCGGTAAGGCGGTTGGTAAGTTTATCGATGTGGGCGCCTTTTACTAAATTAATAGAAAACTGCAAGGTTTCAGTGTGAACTTGAAGACGCTTGTCATCCTGCGCAGGTGTAACCAGGACTCCGCCTTGGCTCAGATTGTGAACGAAAATTGTTTCGGTTCGGGTCTTCAGTTGTTGTCCTCCAACATCTAACTGAGCCTGCAACTTGATGGGTAATGCTATGCTGCCTAATGAAGACTTAGTTGCTACATTTAATTCGATTCCAGAATGTCTTTCTGGGTTGAGTCTAATTTCAAATTGCTTCTGGTCTATTTGGAGTCCCCGAGGTTTTCGAATGATTAACCGTCCCGTTGCGGTTTTCTTTAGGTTACTCTTGATTGAGATGGGAATCGAGAATCGTGTGCCTGCTCGACACCAAATTGATGGAGGCACAGTGGTCAATTCGATTGGATGCTGGGCTCTTATCCCGGTCTCAAGCTTTACAGGTCTTTTTTCTAATAACAATTGGCTTACAATGGCTAATGCGGGTCTTTCCTTTGGAGGTGGAATCACATTCACGCTTCCTCGAATTATCCCCTCAAGAACAACTGTTTCTTTTGCCGGGACCATAATTGAGGAAGCTGGTGCTTCAATTAACTGGAAGCCTTTAGGTAGTTTAACTTTCAGGTGACAAGTGAGTGGCTTGTTCGGGTTCTTATTCTGGATTGACCAGCTAACTGGTATTGGCAGCCCGAGCGTTGGCTCTGCATCTGCGACCCAGCATTCTATTAGAACCTGCCTGTTTTCGATCAGAGTGGGTCCTCGGCTCTCTCGGTCGATTACCACTCTAAGAAATTCGTCGCCTTTCTCCCATCGGTACTCATAGACATTAAGCCCACGATGTTTCATTTCATCAGGCTTGATTGCAATTTGCCTGATATAGGTCTCATACCAGTCATGCTTCTTGAAAAAGGGTCTGGCAATCGGTAAGGTGATAATGGTGGGAATATAGTTCTCCATGAGTACTTGGGTTTCGGGGCACCAGAAGAAACCTGTGCGCTTATAGACTGGTACCGCGTTGAGATTGCCCCCCCATGTATGTAAGAAAAGCCGTTTATATCCTTCAGCGATGACCCGATTCACCGATTCTACCAGGAGCGCTTTGCCAAATCCCTTTTTCCGATAGGCATCAGAAACCGTGAGAAATCCAAGATATGCTGCTGCAGGATCGTCAAAGTGGGGGTGTAATGTAGAAATACCAGCAATTTGCTGTTCATCGGAGACTGCGATTAACCAAGCTAGCTTCGCTTCCCGCTTATAGTCTTCGAGAATATGTTCTGCAGTGTGGTCTAACCCTCCGGAGATACCACCTGGCCATCCTCCTTCACTTTCGTTAATGCACTTTGCTAACCCGGCTGCATCGGCTGGTGTGAAGTCTCGAACTTTGGTCATGATTTGAACCTTCGCTCCAGCATATCAGAATCGTGCTGAAACGAGACAAAGGCATATTCACTCTGGTTATAAGTTTTAGGAAATCAATTAGTACAGTTTTTAGCTGGCTCCTTCGAGTTTGACAGGGGCAGACCGGTGAAGATATCGTTTGGATACAGGGTAATTCTCATAGGAAATCGTATAGGAGCTCATGAATTTCTCTCGAATATCTTTCTCGACTTCCTTTGCCAGTTCTGGTTCAACTTGGGCATCAACCCAATAAGTGCTCCCTTTTGGTGTGGCAACCATTTTGCCAGCTTTCTGAACAATACGGCCATCTTTGATGGTCATCCATGCTTGCGAAAATCCACGAATTAGTTTATCCGGATTATTAGAATAATTTTCCTTGGGATCTAAATCATAAAACGCGATATCAGCATCAGCTCCCACCCCAAGATGTCCCTTATTGGGTAATCCCAGAATTCGTGCTGGTCCTGCTCGAGTAGAGATAATATATTCATTCATAGTCCATTCAGTTTCGAGAGCAGGAAGGTCCATCCGCTTCTTAGCTGCCCCTCTAATTTCAGCTAAGACCGCTTCCCGGGCTTTCTTACTCATCAACCAGGCGGCGATTGATGGATAATTGATGAAGGTTCCAGCGTTGGGATGATCCGTACTTGGGATAACCCGCCATGGGTCATTGACCATAAGTGCAATTTCGAGTCCGATACCCCATTGGATCGAATTGACTCGTGAGCTTTTTCTAAAAACGTAAGGTACGACTCCTCCGCCACACTCAACTTCAATGTCATCATTCACCCACCGGCTTCCTGAGATGCCACGAAGAATCCATTCCCACGGGCCATCCGCAGTCATGGTTGTGGTATCTGCGAAGACAACTTGTCCTAAGTCGCAACTGATGTTCTTGTGACTTTTGATGTATTTGGCGATGGGTTCTGCTGCGCTCTTGAAAGTGATGAAGCTATCTCCACCATAAGCATGGAATTGGATGTGTGTCATATGGAGATTGTGCCCTGAAGCACGTTTCGTTGCTGGGCGATTACTCGCAAGTTCCATGGTCTCAATCGTAATATCCATATTTCCTGGACGACCGAGCATATTCGCGTGTAGATGAAGTGAGTGCGGCAGGACAAGTCTCTCAGCACCTTCAAGTAAAGCGGTTACCGCATCACGAGGAGTAACGTCAAAGCAGGCAATTGGTTCATCGAGGTTCTCAACATTACCACCCCAAGACCAGTCACAAACTCCTGTAGGATTGACGGCTTTGATAGCATAGCCCTTTGTAGCTGCAAGCATCCATGCCACGAATCCTGCAAGCTTCTCATACTCCTTTTCTCGGGAATAGTCCATGATGAGTTGATAGTTGCCAAAAAGTGGGAACATGATTTTGTCATGTGGTTGGATTTCAGCAAGTTCTTCGTGCGTGTGCCTAGCTACCAATCCTGCAGAAGCTGCTTCGGTAACGAAGGTATAGCCCATTTGTGAATATTTGTATCCAGTCATGAAGGTTGGAGGAACACTTGCCCAAACTCCCGCTCGGCAGATATCTGAATAGGTATATGGGTCCATTCGTGATTGATCACATCGAAGAACCCGACCAGAATCAACTTTCGGTGTTGCCAAATGGGCATGAATTTCTACACCACCGGGGACGACCATGCGTCCTTCTGCATCAATTATTTCCGCTGATTCCGGTTTAACGGATTCCACCACTTTTCCGTCTTGTATAGCTAGATCCTTGACTTCGAAAATCTCGTTCTTGGGGTCAATGACAAAGCCATTTTTGATAAGCATACTTTGGGGTTTCACGTTATTGCACCAGGGGTTGATGGGATGCGCTCCTGCTTCGGGCAGATACATCGGATTACTGCGGTACAGCTAATTAAGCGTTCTGCCGTTCCGAATTTCTCAGCATCCTTTAATATTTGGTTGAAAACGTAAGCCTTATACGCAGATACCCTGAGGTGAGATAACGCTCGTAATCGAGCAGGGGAAATATACATGCGCCAATTTCAGATAACGCTCCCCGAAGAAAAAGTCGGACAGGTCATGGAATTCCTCGAAGAGAAAGCTAACGTACGAAACATTGCTAAGATTCACACAGCTCCTGGCTTTATGCTCATTTTCCGTGTTTCACCAGCAAAAACACAGAAAATTCTGACTGATCTTGAAACAATCGGGGTCGGAGTACATTATGGCATCATAGACGTTCTACCCGTTGAAGCCACTAAACCAATGGAAACTGAAGTCGAAACAATCACTCCCACTGAACGACTTTCCGTTGAGGAAATCTACGGAAAAATCGCAGCAGGGGCTCGTTTATCGTTTGATTTCCTTGCCCTTCTTGTTGTTTCTTGTATTATTGCCTCTGTCGGCCTAGCGACGAATAGCCCTGTATTTATTGTCGCTAGTATGCTTCTTGCACCATTAATGGGGCCGATTCTTGGGCTCAGTCTTGGTGCTATAATCAAAGACAGGCGATTAGTATTAGCTGGAGTTAAAAATGAGGTCTATGGAATCTTAATCGCAGTAATAATGGGTTTCATTATGGGTGCGCTCCTTATGCCCTATGCACCAATTCTCTATCCCGTATTACCCGGATGGCCAACACCTGAAATGCTATCTCGTGGTCTTGTCATTGGAGTCGCTGTAGGTATCATTGTGGCTGCTGCATCTGGAGCAGGTGTTGCTCTCGCTGTAACTCGTGGAGAAATCAGTAGTTTAGTCGGAGTAGCTATTGCCGCATCGTTAATGCCACCAGCTGTCAATGCAGGAATGAACCTGGTCTATGCATTATTGGGCCCACTACATTTCGGGGGTGCCGTCAACGTGCCGCTGCATTTAGGCATTGCCGGAATAAGCTTCATTTTAGTTCTGGTTAATATAATCTTCATCAATATCGTTGCAATGTTTGTCTTCGTTCTCAAACGTGTTGCGCCAATGAAGAGCAAATCTATCTTCTGGACGGATCTTCCACAACTAGAAAAGAAACGTCGCGAAGAGCTCTGGCACCGACGAACCTAGCAAATACGCTGCTCTTCGAAGTCGGTGTCTTCCCTCCTCTTTTATTTCTGAATATATTGCAGCGTAAGGCTTAATAACAAAGATGATATGCACGAATATGCATATCTTAACAATTTCTTAAAGCGATGAAGGTCTTCAACCATGACAGAATCTCACCAAAATCTCAAATATGGTGTAGTAATTGTTCTTGTTGCAATCGTTGTAGCGGCTGGCGCTATCGTTGGAATTAGAATTCTGACTTCTCCCCCCTCCTTCCAACCGCCTGCAGCTGATGTCGATGTTCAAGTTATCAATGGAGATACCATAATCAACCTCAATTATTCAACACTACTCACCCTAACACCCACAGAAGGTGATTCCTCTTATCAGAATCGATTTGAGAATTGGCAAGGCAGTGGAACCTATGTTGGAGTAACAATATCTTCTATCGTTGAACTTGTTGGTGGAATAGACACGAATGATGTAATTCGAGTAAATGCCACGGATGGTTATATCCAATATTTTGCTTATTATAACCTGTATCCGAATGCGTCCTTTGCGCCGGTGCAAGGTGATTTGATTTTAGCATATTCGTATAACAGCACCACGCCAACAGATTGGGAGGATGGGCCCCGAATTGCATTTCTCCCCGATGACGGAGCGTATAGTAATGATGATGCCGCTCAGACGACCCATCCTGCTTGGTTCTCGGGGAGTGCGGGGGCGCGTTGGGTTTCCAACGTGGCATCCATCGAAATACTCCAAGATGTCTACGTTGGTGGATCTTTACACTTTACGATAATCGATGGTGATGAGGAGTACAAGGTGTATCTGGTGGATCTTGCGTTGATGGATAGTCTTGAAGGCTATTCTGCTTACCAAAAATATACTGGGAGCTGGGGAGGTAATGGCACTTATATCGGTGTTCCGTTTTCCGCCATTCTTGAACTAGTAACAATAATCGATGATAATGATTTTGTCAATGTGACTGCAAACGACGGTTACTATCAATTATTTGCCTATTACAACCTTTATCCAAACAGCTCGATAAAAGCGATTCAAGGCGATCTAATATTTGCTTATAGTTACAACGGGGACATTGTTCCTGCCTGGGATTATGGTCCACAGCTCGTCTTTCTCGCACCGGATGGAGGCTATAGCAATACGGATGCTAGTCAAACCACCCATCCATCTTGGTTCTCCGGTTCAGCGAGTGCACGGTGGGTAAAATATGTCTCCATAATTGAAATTGTTCGAGATAGTTTTCCTCCGTAGCTAACCATGTAAGGTGAACACATGACTGATTCCCAACCTTCCTATTATTTTGGGACTCGCGATTTAGTTACTATCGCGGTATTAAGTGCACTCGGGGGGGTTTTAAGCACCTTTATTGGTTATCTCGGTCTTCTCTTGAATGCTGCCATCGGAACCCCTTTCGGAGCTGGACAGTTTCTTAGTGGTCTCCATGTATTTTGGCTTGTCTTAGCATTGGGGCTTACCCGAAAAGCAGGGGCGGCAACCGCCACAGGTCTGCTGAAAGGATTTGTCGAGCTCTTCACTGGAAGTACCCATGGAATAATTGTCGTTTTAGTCAGCCTTATTCAAGGGCTAATAATCGACATCGGATTCTACGCAATTGGGCAACGAGATTCATTACTGCTGCAGTCGATCATCGGAGGGTTTGCTTCCGCATCTAATGTTATTATTTTCCAATTATTCTTCTTTTCAGGGGCACCTCTGATATTCCTCGCCCTCTTAGTTATTCTAGCTTTTTCATCGGGCGTTATTTTCAGTGGCTATTTCGGATATACAACAACGCAACTCGTCTTGGAATCCAGTATCTACCGCACAGCAATTAATGGTCCACGTGTGACAGCAAAAGGATCAATTTGGCGGCGTCTAGGACCTTATCGACTTTCAGCCCTCATTTTTCTCATTATTCTTGCTTTCGGTGCCAGTCTTTATACGGTCTTTGTATGGCAACCTACTATTGATCCACACAGCTGTGAAATTGTTGGTCAAGTAGCACAACCATTTCGTTTTTCATACTCCACCTATGTGGATCAGGAGGTTACCTTCGAAGCTCAACTCATTGGATCCGTAACACAACTTCCCGCACAAAATTACACCGGTGTTCCAATAGCCATAATCCTTGTTGATGCTCAACCATTAGAATCTGCTACCACACTTCAGGTAGTGGCTTCAGATGGCTATAGTACAATATTCTCCCTCGAAGAGGTATTAAGTGATAATGAAATTATCCTAATAATCGAGGATGGACTCAGGCTTGTGGCGAAGAATTACCCAGGATGGTATTGGGTGGAGAAGGTCGTCAGCCTTGTCATCACCTAATAACCCAATCAATTCACAAGATCCCCTCATTCATATCTCTAATTTAACATACACCTACGAAGGCAATAAATTACCAGCCCTCCACGAAATCAATCTAGACGTCTTCGCAGGGGAATTCGTCATTATTGCCGGACCCAGTGGAAGTGGAAAAAGCACATTTGCCCGCTGTTTAACGGGCTTCATCCCCAATGAATACCCCGGTCAATTCGAGGGAACTGTTAGCATCGCAAATCAAGACACCAAATCCAACTCCATTCCCCACCTAGCCCAATCTATTAGCCTTATACAACAAGATCCTGACAGCCAACTTGTCACCCTCAAAGTATCAAATGAAATCGCCTTTGGCCTTGAAAACTTCCAGCACCCTCCTGAGACAATAGCAACTCAAATTGGCTGGGCATTAAATGCAATTAATGCAGAAAACCTTCACAACCGTAATACTCACACCCTCTCAGGAGGTGAAAAACAGAAGGTCGTCATCGCCTCCTTTTTAGCGCTCCAACCACCTATTCTTATCTTTGATGAACCAATAGCCAGACTTGATTTTCAAACCACAAGCGAACTCATCAAGGTCATGCAAAAACTCCATCAACAAGGCATCACAATCCTTGTCATTGAACATCGAATCCAACCCTTTCTCAAAATTGCATCTCGTATATTGCTTATGAACAAAGGCTGGATTACATTTGATGGCTCCTCAGACCTGCTTTCAACTCAATCCAAAAAACTCACGGACTTGGGAGTAGCTCTTCATCCATCCGCATACTCAGACAGGTCATCAGCCACGAAACTCTCAGAAGAGAACCTTTTAGAAATTCGAAATCTCAGCTTCACTTATCCACAAGTGGAAGAGAAATCTCTTACCCAACCAGCGCTTCAACATCTTACCCTGTCTTTTCGTCCAGGAGAAATGGTCGCATTAATGGGAGCTAATGGTTCAGGAAAATCAACCCTCTTACTTCAGCTCATGGGACTTCTCACACCGGATTCGGGAACAGTTCATTTGAGAAACCAAAATGTCCATGAACAACCCGTTTCGAAGCTAGCTCGCGACATTGGTTTCATTTTTCAAAATCCCCTTCACCAACTTTTTGCGTCCACGGTAAAGGAAGAGGTCCTTTTGGCTTCAAAACATCTTGGG